>QHWQ01000287.1:0-5971 GCA_003222635.1 Acidobacteriota bacterium
GTGTAGCTGAAGCTGTCCGCGCCGTTGTAATTGAGCGCCGGCGTGTAGGTCACCGCGCTGCCGTTGACGGTTGCCGTGCCATGCGTCGCCGTCCCGACGCTGCTCAGCGTCAGCGTGTCGCCGTCGACGTCGCTGTCGTTGGCCAGGACCGGGATGGAGAGCGCCGTGTCTTCGGAGGTCGTGGCCGAGTCGTTCGCGGCAACGGGCGCATCGTTGACCGGGGCCACCACCAGCGTGACCGTCGCCACACCCGATTGTGCGGTGCCGTCATTCGCGCGGTAGGTAAAGCTGTCGGAGCCGCTGAAGTTCGCGGCGGGCGCGTAGGTGAAGTGACCGTCGGCGGCGAGCTGCAGGGCGCCATGACTTGGGCCTTGCACCAGGACGGCCGTCAGACTGTTGTCGTCGGCATCGGTGTCATTGGCGAGCACGCCCGGCAACGGCACGGTCAGCGCGGAATCTTCGTTCAGATTGAAGACGTCGCTGGTGGCGACCGGAGGCGTGTTGGCCGCGGCCGACGCGCTGAAGCTCCAGATGGGGCCGGTGGTCGTCGCCTTGCCGTCGTTGACGTCGACGTACCACTCGTACTCACCGCCCGGCAGCAAGCCGGACCACGTCGTATTCGTCGCGGACCCGGAGCTCACGTTGGTGTTCGCCCCGATGACGCTGAAGGGTGCGCCCTGCATGTCGTAATCGAGCACGAACTGGCTGCTGTCGTCGGTCTCGAAGTCCCCCGCGCCGCCGTTCCGCGTCGGCGAATACGTGTAGGCGAAGATCTTGTTCTGCGACGGCTTGAAGACGAAATACCGCAGCCACCCGTCGCCGCCGTTCGCGCGGCTCTGATAGTCCATCAGCACCTGGTGAACAGGCTGGCCGCAGTTGTTGAGATCCGTGCGCCGGCCCTCGCCGGGATAGTGCCCGTTGATGACCATGAACACGTTGCAGTTCGGCTTGATGATCTGCTGCCACACGGCCTCGGCCGACGTGCCGTTTGAACGGAACTGCGCGGACGTGGGCCGCGTGTTCGTCGTGTCGAGGAACAGGTGCGTGCTGAGAATGACCCGCCGGTTCGGATAGCGCTTGATGATCTTGTCCGCCCAGGCCACCGCGTAATCGGGCCAGTCGTGCTCGACGTGGATGATGAGGAAGTCGAGCCCGCCGACCGAGAAGAGCTCGTAGTTGTCCTTGTTCAGCCGGTTCTGCGAGTCATCGGGCTCGGCACCCATGTAGCCGATGTACCACGGCTGTCCCAGGTACCGCGTCACGGGGAAGGTCTGGTCCCACAGGTTCGCTACGCCCGACGTGTACTGATCATGATTGCCCACCGACACGCCGTACGGGATGCCGTTCGCGTCGAGCACGCTCATGCTCGTATCGGCGCGCTGATACTCGATCGGGAACTGGTCCTGGTGCTCGGCCACGTCCCCCAGGTGCGAGACGAAGGCGATGTTCATCGCCGTGCGGTTGGCCACGATCCAGTTCGTCTGCGCCGTGAAGGTCTGCGGAAAGCTCGTGTTGTCGACGTAGTGCTGCGTGTCCGGGAGCGTCACGAGCGTGAAGTCCGGCGCCACGACGGTTTTCGGGCGCCCGTAAAACGTCACCGTCGTGGGGTCGCCGTCGTTGTCCGACACCGATACGTTCAGCTGCGCGGGCGAGGGCACCGCGCTCCCCTGGCTGGGGCCGTTCAGCGTGGGCGGATTCGGCGCCGCGTTCACCGTGATGTTGAAGGGCGCGCCCGCCCCCCAGGTGAAGTTGGTGCCGATCACTGTCCCGGCGACGGCGTGCCCGGAGCTGTCGGCAGCGATGATTCCCGCGCCGTCATTGAGACCCCACCGCCCGAGCAGGTTCGGCGCGGAGAGAATCTCACCCGTCATCCCGTCGCCAATCTCCTGCGCGCTGCGCGCCACGCTCCAGATGCGGACCTCGTCGATCGCGCCGTCGAAGAAGCCCGACGCCACACCCGTCGAATTCAACGCGCTCCCGATGGCCGCATGTTGAATGCTGTCCGCCCGCGGCGGTCGGCCGACCGTCAGCTCGCGTTCGAGCACCCCGTTCAGGAAGAGCTGCCACTTCGTTCCGTCGTAGGTCGCGGCGGCGTGGTACCAGACGTTGTTCTGGATCACCGTCGCGCCGGCGACAGGATGATTGAGTCCGGGCGACGCGCCGCCGGCCCCTTCCTCGAAGTCCGCGGCCAGGACGCCGTCGGAGCGGATGCCGAGGAAGTAGTTCATGTCGACGTTGCTGCCGTCGCTCTCCGAGCGGCCCTTCGTCACGAGCGGCACGGCGGTGATACCGCCCGTCCCGGTCGAGGTCGTCACGCCTGTGCCATCGCGCCGGAACCACGCCTCGATCGTGAACGTCGCCGCGCCGAGGCCGGGCGCCGGACCAAACGTCACGTACGCATTGGTCCCGCCGAAATCGATCGCCTTGTTGACGGGCGCGGCTGCCGTCACTGTCACACTCATCGTGTCGCTGCTCGCCAGCAGCCCGTCGTTGGCCGTGAGCATCAGCACATACGTACCGGCCGTTCCGAACGTGGCGGTCGTGACGGTCTCATTCGCCTGCGCGAACGTCACCGTGCCCGGTCCGCTCACCTTGCTCCAGGTGGTGGTTGGATCGCCCCCGGGCTGGCCGTCATCCGTGACGACGCCAGCGAGCGAAGCGGGCGCCGACGTCGACACGACCTCGTCGGAGCCGGCGTTCACGACGGGTGGGAGATTGGGCGCCCCCGGATTGACCTGAATCGAGACCGAATCGCTGCCGGTGAGCTCGCCATCGCTGGCCGTCAACGTCAACACGTACGCGCCGGCGAGAGGGAAGGTGGCGGTCGTGGTCAGAGCCGCAGGATTGCCAAACGTCACCGTGCCGGGGCCGCTCGTCTGACTCCACGCCGCCGTCACGGCAGCGCCGCTCAGACCATCGTCGGTGACCGATCCATTCAGCAGCGCGGTCGCGGGAAGCACGGTGGTCTGGTCGGGGCCGGCTGCAGGCAGCGGCGCGACGTTCGCGGCGCCCGCGACCGGTCCGCCGGCCACCCACGTCCAGCTCGAGCCGTACATCGTCCCCGTGGCGGCCTGGCCCGACGAATCGGTTGCTGCGCCGCAGCACTCGTCGAAGCTCCATCGGCCCATCAAGCCGCTGGCCGCGGCAATCTCTCTGTCGCGGCCGGACGCGATTTGCGCCGCGGTGCGCGCGTAGTTCCAGATGCGAACTTCATCGAGCGACCCGGCGAAGAAGCCCGCCGCCGTTCCAGTTGAATTGAGCGCGGTGCCGATTGCCGCGTGCGCGATGCTGTCGGATCGGGCCGGGCCGCTGGCCAAGGCTGTCGCCTCGAGCACGCCGTTCAAGTACAACTGCACCGCCGAGCCGTTGTACGTGACCGCCGCGTGGTACCACACGTCATTCTGAATCTGCGTCACGCCGATGACGGGATGATTGAGACCGGGGTTCGTTGCACCGGCCCCCTCTTCGAAGTCCGCGGCGAGTGCGTTGCCCGAGAGCCCGAGGAAGTAGTTCACGTCGGTGGCGTTGCCCTCGCCTTCGTTGCGTCCTTTCGTGACGAGCGGGACCACGGCGGCGAGACCACCAGTGCCGGTGGTCGTCGTCACGCCCGCGCCGTCGCGCTTGAACCAGGTCTCGACGGTGAACGAAGACGCGCCGAGAGGTGTGCCCTCGACGCTGACATAGTCGGCAGCGGCCGTCGTGCCTTTCAGGTGCACGCCGTAATCGCCGGGTGTCGGCGGCGTCGGCGCAAATGGCGATCCGGTGATCCACGCGGCTCCGTTGCGAACCGTCCCGGTCACCCCGCTTCCGCTGCTGTCGAGCGTGGATGTCCCGACGCCTTCGTCCAGCCCCCAGCGTCCGATCAGACCCGGCGCGTTCGAGATCGTCCCGGCCATCGACGTCTGGATGTCGGCCGCGCTGCGGGCGACATTCCAGATGCGCACTTCGTCCATCGCGCCCTGGAACGCGCCGCCAGCGCTGCCGCTCGAATTGAGTGCGCTGCCGATCGCGGCCTGCTGAATGCTGTCGTAGCGCGGCGTGAAGCTTCCCGCCACGAGCTGCGTCTCGAGGACGCCATTCAGGTACAGGCGCCACGTCGTGCCGTCCCACGTGACGGCCGCGTGGTACCACACGCCGTCACAGATTGGCGTGACGCCGTACACAGGATGGTTGCCGCCGTTGATCGTGTCCTCGAAGTCGGCGACGAGGACGCGCCGCTTCCCGTCGATGGCGAAGAAGTAGTTGGTGTCCTTGTTGTTCCCCTCGGACTCCGCCATGCCCTTGGTGATGAGCGGAACGCCGACCACACCTCCGCTGCCGGTGGTCGCCGTCGCGCCGGGACCGTCACGTCTGAACCAGGTTTCCAGCGTGAACGTCGTCACGCCGAGTGCCGGCGCGGCGCCGAACGTCACTCGATCGTCGAGGCCGTCGAAGCGAAGTGCGTATCCCGCGGGTGCGCTGAGCAGCCGAGGCATCCCATCGCCGAGGACGAAGGTGAACAGGCAGAGAACTGCGAAGTACTTGGCCCACGTGTGGCCGGCGCCAATCATGACGAACGGACTCTCCCTCGGAAGGCGCGGCTCGGGACCGACGACGGTCCTTCACGGCATCTTGTGTCTCTTGGAGCGCGAGTATGACGAGCGTGTAACGGAGGAGAAATGCGCCGAAGGTCCGGGGCGGTACGACTCACGTCGTACCGTCCCGCACCGTTGAAAAAAGTCTGCCTATGGGGTGATTGTTATGTCGATGCGCGTCGCCGCCGAATTGACCGTTCCGTCGTTCGCACGGAACCGGAAGAAGTCGGTTCCGGTGGCGTTCAGGTTCGGCGTGTAGGTGAATGCGCCCGTCGCCGGATCCACCGTCACGCGTCGTTTTGCTCCGCGTGACGATCAGTGAGCTGGTTACACAATCGTCAACCACCGAGCCGGACCGCACCGCCGCTTCCGCCGCAGCGCCGATCTGTCGCCCCTTCGCTGCGACGCGTCATGCGCGCCGGATGACCTCAAGGCACGATCGGCGCGTTCATGTCCGTCTGGATCTCGCCGGCCGACAGGGCTCGGTTGTAAATGCGGACCTCATCGATGTAACCCATGAACCACTCGCCCCAGACCGAATTGCCTCCGATTCTGAGCGCGCCGCCGCTGGTGACGAGCGATCCCGGCACGCTCTTGCTCGTGACCAGCGCGCCGTTCACGTAGAGCCGCAGCATCGTTCCATCGTAGGTTGCGGCGAGGTGCGTCCAGCTATTCGACGGAAGGCTCGCCGTGCCCTGCACACTCTGGTCGCCAGCGCCAAGGTTGATGTACGTGCTGGAGCGCCTCGACGAGTTGTTGGAGTACAACGAGTATGAGAGGCCGCTCGGCCGTTCTTTCAAGATGATCGAGCGGTACGCGTTGCTGCTCGCCGACGTCGGCTGGACCCAAGCCTCCAGGGTCATACCAGTGGCCAGAGACAGGGAACTGTTGTCGGGGACAGTGATCCATGCGTTGGTGCCGTTGAACAACAGGGCGCCGCCGTACCGACCGGCCGCGGTCCACGTGGCGTTGAGAATCGTCCCATTGTTGCCCCTGCCGGAGGCGTCGGCCACCGTTGTGCCGGCACCCTCCCCGAAGCTGTAGGCGGCGACAAGGCCGCTCACGGCATTGACGGTAATCGTCACCGTTGCGACGTTCGAGAGGGCGAGGCCGTCGCTCGCCCTGTAGGTGAAGCTGTCCGGACCGCTGTAGTTGGCGGCCGGCGTATAGGTGAAGCTGCCGTTCGCATTGAGCGTCAGCGTGCCGTGCGTCGGGCTGCCCACCAGCGCCGCTGTGATGCTCGGGCTATCGATGTCGGAGTCGTTGGTCAGCACGCCCGGCGCTGCCACGGTCAGCGTGGCGTTCGCGGTCACGCTGTAGCTGTCGCCGACCGCGACCGGCGCGTCGTTCACCGCGTTGACGGTGAGCGTCACCGTGACCGTCGCCGAGTTCACCGA
>QHWQ01000287.1:6183-6948 GCA_003222635.1 Acidobacteriota bacterium
AGCCGCCGTCGGCCCCCAGGCTCAAAGTGCCGTGGGCGGTCCCACTCACCAGGATGGCCGTCATCGGGTTCCCATCCACGTCGCTGTCGTTGCCGAGCACGCCGGCCGCGGTGACGACAAGCGCGGTGTCCTCGTCGGTGCTATAGGAGTTGCCGACTGCCACGGGCGCGTCGTTCACCGCGTCGACGGTGAGCGTGACCGTGACCGTCGCCGAGTTCAGCGAGCCGTCGTTCGCGCGGTAGGTAAAGCTGTCCGGCCCGTTGTAGTTGGCGGTCGGCGTGTAGGTGAAGCTGCCGTTGGCGTTCACCGTCACCGTACCATGGGCCGGGTTCGCCATCTTGATCGCGGTGAGCGCGCTGCCTTCGACGTCGCTGTCGTTGGCGAGCAGGCCGGGAGCGGCCACCGTCAACGGCGTGTCTTCGTTCGTGCTGTAGCTGTCGGCCACCGCCACCGGCGCGTCGTTGACGGCGTTGATGGTCAGCGACACCGTCACCACGTTCGAGTCGGTCACGCCGTCGTTGGCCTTGTAGGTGAAGCTGTCCGGCCCGTTGTAGTTCGCCGCCGGCACGTACGCGAAGCTCCCGTCGGCCGCCAGGCTCAGGGTGCCGTGGGCCACTCCGCTGACGAGGACGGCGATCAGCGGGTTGCCGTCGACGTCGGTGTCGTTGGCGAGCACGCCGGGCGCCGCGATCGTCAGCGGCGTGTCTTCGGTCGCGCTATAGCTGTCGCCGACCGCGACCGGCGCGTCGTTCACTGCACTGACGG
>QHWQ01000288.1 GCA_003222635.1 Acidobacteriota bacterium
AACTCAACGGTCAACAGCGCCGTCGGGTTCCACGCACCGGTCCAGATCACCTGATCCAGCTTGCCGCCGTAGTAGCCGCCGAACCACCACGTGAGCTGGTTGTAGAGACGCCGCTTCTGCGCGGTGCCGACCTCGAGCCGGTACTGGCGCCACTGGTACGCACCGGTCGGAATCGTCACGTTCGAAACAGTGAACGGCGTGTCCAGACGTTCGCCTGTCGGGTTCACGTTGAACTCGACGCGATCGCCGCTGCGGAAGCGCCAGTTCAGCGGCGCCATGAAGATGCGGTAGCTCTCCCAGCGTCCGCCGAGATCGGTCGCGACGAAGGGTTCGAATTCGTGCGTGAGCTGCTGCAGGGGACCACGCGACAACCGCGTGCGGTTGTCCACCTGGAGGTTGTACAGCTGCACGTCGCGGCGTGGGACGAAGCCGAGGGAGGGATCGAAGTCCCGGCCGATCCGCTTGTAGTTCAGCGCAAGGTTCCACTCGTCGTTCGGATAATCGATGATGAAGCCGCGCGCGTTCCTGTCTCCCCGCAGGTCGTCGCGCGTCGTCATCAGACCCCACAGCCCGATCCGCAGGTTCTTGTTCCCGCGAAACCGCGACGTCGCATAGGTGAAGTCCACTCCGCCGAGCGCGCTGCCGCTGCGTCCGAGCGGATCGCCGGTCGTCGCGATGGCACCGATCCACGATTCTTTCCAGATGTTCTGCTTGACCCGCGCCACGCCCATCGTCGACGGCTCGGACACGATGCCCGGCTTGTCGTGGGTGCCGACGACCAGCCCGCCGACGTTCGTACTTCCGATTTGTCCGTTCAGTTTTCCACCGGCGACGATCGGCACTTCATTGCCGTTGACCAGGCCGACGCGGCGGCTGAAGAAGGGGATGATGTCCTGCGCGAGACCGAGACCGAAGGCGAACGTATCCGCACCTTCGAGGAAGAAGCTCCGTTTCTCGGGAAAGAACAGCGGAAAGCGCGTCAGGTTGGTGCGCCGCGTATCGACTTCCGTCTCCGCGAAATCGGTGTTGACGGTGAGCGACGCGAGGAGGTCCGCCCCGAGCCGCTGCGTGACGTCGAGGCTTGGCTGCGCGTCGCCGTCGATGCGCGCGGACGGGGCGGGCACGCCGCCGCCGGCCGTCATCGCCGGACGGATGCTGAGCCCTCGTCCCTGACTGAACGCCGGCAGACCGGTGAGTAGACCTGCGCGGCTCGTCTGCGTCACCTGGTACTGGCGGGCCGGGAACGCCCATCGATCCGTTTCGAGCAGCCGCTGCACGCGCCGCTGCACGTTGAAATGCCACTCGTGCAGCCCAGGCTTGAAGCTGAGCGTCTGCATCGGGATACGGATCTCAACGGTCCATCCCGACGGCGTGCGCGCGGTCGCGGCCTCCCAAATCCCGTCCCAGTCCGCATTCTCCGACTCGCCGCCAGGGTCGATCAGACCGTCGTAGCGCGCGCCGCTCGGGTTGACCGCGAACACATACCCTGATCGTCCGTCGAGAAACGGACCGAGCACGACGCGCACGTGATCCTCGTTGTTGAGCAATGCGTCGCGCCGCACGCTGAAGCTGACAATGTCCTCCGGATCCTGGTCGCAGACAATGCCGATGGCGAGCGCGCGTGGACCTGCCAGGACGCGCACCGCCGTGCGCGTCGTCGGCGGCGCCCCTTCTGATGGATCCGTCTGCGCGAAGTTCTCGACCGCCGGCGCTGCGTTCCACGCAGGCTCGTCGAGGACGCCGTCGACGTTGAGCGCATCCGGCAGCACTCCCACCTGCAGCGTCGGCGGCTGGATCTCCTGCGCGAAGGCCGACGCGCAGAGTCCCAGCGCGACCGCGGCGGCGAGAGGGAAACAGGCGCGCACGCTACTGGAACATCTTATTCTTCGTCGGCTGGCCGTTTCTGAACTCGTGCGCGATGTTGTAGTAGCCCGCGGTCTTGAGCGTGACCGTGACCTCCTGATCGGTGGTGTTCTCCCAGTACCAGCCGTGGATGCCCGGGAACGGTGCGGTCAGCGTGCCCGACGCGCCGGTGCTCGCGTTCTTCTTCTCGTAGCTCTGGGCGTATCCGGCGGGTGCGCCGTCAGGCTCCGCGTGCAGTTCGTAGTTGACGGGCGCGGTCGCGTTCCATGAATAGAGCAGCGCCTCACCCTTATCGAGGCGGTACTTGTATTCCATCCCCTCGCGCGGCTTCAGCTTGAAGTCGACGCTCTCCTGCTGGAACGGTTTCTCCTGCGCGACGAGGATGGCGCCTCCACTCGCCCTGCCCGCCCCACCCGCCTCACCCGCCTGCTTGTTCAGCGCGTCCACCTGCTGGCCGACGACGCCGAGCGGCAGCAGCCCGAGCTTCGCGCCCGTGCCGAGCGGATCGATCGCGAACTCCGCCGGCAACACGACGGTCACCAGGATAATCCCGGCGACGAGCAGCGCCGCCCCCACCGCCGCCGCGATGCGCGGTTTGACTTCCGCATCCACAGTCATCGTCATAAGAGGAAATACCCCGAGAGTTGGTAGCCGACCAGAAGAAAGCCGCACGCCATCACGATGCCGTTGAACGCGAAGGCGTGGTGAAAGAACGCGCTGTGCCGCCGCCACCAGGTGAGCGCGATCAGAATCGCGGCCAACGCGAGGCCCTGGCCGATTTCGACGCCGATGTTGAAGCTGACGATGTTGGCGACGAGACCGTTCGGCGACAGCGCGAAGTCCTGGAGCTTGGTCGCCAGGCCGAAGCCGTGGAAGAAGCCGAAGATCAGCACCGCCAGCTTCGTGTTCGGCTGGAAGCCGAAGAAGCGGCGGAAGCCATCCATGTTCTCGAACGCCTTGTAGACGACCGAGAAGCCGATGATCGCGTCGATGATGAACGAGTTCGCGCGGATGCCGCCGAGCACGCCGGCAAGCAGCGTGACGCTGTGACCGATGGTGAACAGGCTCACGTAGAGCAGGACGTCCTTCAACCGGTAGAGGAAGAAGATCACGCCGGTGAGGAACAGCAGATGGTCGTAGCCGGTGACCATGTGCTTGGCACCGAGATACATCAGCGGGATGATCGCGCGCCCTGTGAGTCCCTGCAGAAAGACCGCGTCCTTGCCCGACACGCCGTGCGCATCGAGCACCGCCGACGCGGCGAGGACGGCGAGGACCGTGAGCGCGAACCTACTCGCGTGAATATTTCGCATGGCAGTTGTCACAGGTGGTGTTGAGGTCGCCACCGGTCTCGATGATCTTGTCCTTGTTCTTCGCTTTGGCGGCGGCCATGGCGAGCGTCGCCTTGTCCATCATGTCGTGCGTCATCTTCACCCAGTCGCCCTTGTCGATGGCGCGATTGCCGGTCAGGATCAGATTCCCTGATTCGACGACGGCCGCTCCCGCGCTTTCCACCTTCGCCCAATCCTCGTCCGTCTGCGGCGCGATCTCCTCGATGCCCTTGGCGGTGTTCTTCGTCCCGACGGCCTCGTAGATCACATACGCCGAAGGATTCGTGATGCCGATCATGATCTGCTTGATCGTCGCGACCGGTGCGGTTTCGATAGCAGCCGTCGCGGAAGCCGGCGTCGCGGCGCGCGCCGTCCGCTCACCGGCGATGATGAACGCGATGCCGCTGATGAACAGCGCCGCGCTGACGGCGAACAGCCAGTACACAGTTTTCATCGTTCTCTCCGCTCAGAGTTTGAAGATGGCGCCGCTGCCGAACCGGAAGCGCTGCCGATCGTTCGGGTCGCGCCAGCTTTGCGCGACCGGCAACGAGAAAATGGTGAACATCTGAACGTGCGTGCCGATGTCGAACACCACCGTCGGATGGAGGAACGTACCGCGTCCGCCGCTCAGCTCAATCGGTTCTCCAGCCTCGTGCTCGCGCGTCGTCCGTTCGTACGAGCCGCCCAGCTGCAGGCTGAATAGCTTGCCTTCCGCTTCGTTGTCGATCGGCGTCCACGCCACGCCGCCGCCCGCGAACACGTTGCCGCTCGCGCGGTTCCCCTGGTACTCGCCGGACTTGTGGAGATACGTATACGCAATCATCGCGATTGGCCGCCGTTCAAGGCTGATCAACCCCGCCGCGATGCTCCCCGGACGGCCGTGCCCGAAGGGATGGTCCATGTTGCCGGTCGGCAACTCGAGGCCTGCGACGGCCATCACGAAGCTCGATTCGAGATGCAGCGCCTCCGACAGCCGGTTCGTATCTCGCTGGTAGCGCCCGGCGAGCAACGCGTCTTCCACGCCGCGCTTCGAGGCGCCGCCCGGCTCGGTCTCGATCGACAACGGCACCACGAACGCCAGCGATACCGGCGCCCGAAACGGCGTCACGCCGCCGCTGAACACGGTTGTCGTTGTATGCGTCTTCTCATCGCCCTTGCCGCGCTGCACGTCGAACACCTGGACCGACAGGAAATCCGGCCAGGTCAACGCCGCCGACGACTGGGGTCCGAAAATCGCCTCATGGTGCGCATAGGCGGGCGCCGCCGTTGCGAGCGCGCACACGAACGCGAGCGAATTGATGATTCTCGTCGAATGTGAAGTCATAGCCCTCTCTCGTCACAGGTCACCACAAACGGTCGTACACACCGAGACTCTGCGCTCGTTATCGAGCGAAGAGAGGAGGGCCGCGGAGGGTGGAGAGATCGCGTGTGGGTCCGTCGCGCGGAGCATTGCCCGCGTGGCGTTGCGCGGTCCGCGCGTCGTTGAACGCTGCAACAACCGGGATGACGACGAGAAGTTCGGCGGCCGGACGGGAGATGGGTGCGTCACGACCGCGTCGTGCTGGTGATCGTGGTCGTGTTCGGCGAGGTGGATGTGCGTTGGCGGCAGCAGTGCCGACGCCAGCACCGCCAACACGGACGTCCACACCGCAACTCGCCTCATCATGGCAACGACCCAGAAGTCTACTTGAAGATCCCCGAACCTGAAGAGTCGCTGAATTCTCTGTCAATAGACGGCCTTCGCCGCGCGGCGTGCCGCTTTATGACGAAGAATTCAGAAACTCTTCAGTCATCAAACCGGAACCCATTCGGTACGATTCCGTCACATACGGCGCAGCAATGGCGCGGCGCTCCGGAGGAAAGGCTGTTGACCGCATCCAAGGTCGTTCGAGCAGTTCTCGCCGTCACGTATCTGTCCATGTTCGCCGCGGGCTCGGCGTCCGCCGCCGGCAACGGTTCGGTCTCCGGCCTGATCACAGACAGCTCCGGGGCTGTCATCCCAGGCGCCACCATCACGCTGACCAACACGTCGCAGGGAACGGTCCTCACCGCGGTGAGCGACCTGCAGGGCCTCTACTCCCTTCCGAGCCTGCCCGTCGCCCATTACGACCTCACGGTCGAACTCGCGGGCTTCAAGACCGAGAAACGCTCGAATATCGCGATCGACGCCGACGAAAAGCTGCGTATCGACGTCAAGCTCGAGGTCGGGGAACAGAGTGAAACGGTCACGGTGAACGGCACGCTGTCTGAAGTGCACGTCGAGAAGGTGTCGACGCAGCTCGGCGAGGTCGTCTCCGCCGAGAACATGACGACGCTCTCGCTCAACGGCCGCAGTTATACCGACCTGCTTCCCATCCAGCCGGGCATCACACCCATCAGCACGATGAAACCGAACTCGATCATCATGGCGGGCGTCACCGGCGCGATCGAGCCGTCGGGCGAGCTGAACCCGGGTAACGTGTCGATCAACGGGCAGCGCGAGAGCGCGAACGGCTTTGTCGTCAACGGCGGGAGCGTGCAGGAGCACATGAATGGCGGCACGTCGATCGTGCCGAACCTCGACTCGATTGCCGAGTTCCGCGTCCTGACGAACAACTTCGACTCCGAGTACGGCAACTACAACGGCGGCATCATCAACGTCGTCACGAAGTCGGGCAGCGACAAGTATCACGGCGACGCATTCGAGTTCCTGCGCGCGACGCCGCTCGACTCCAAGGGCTACTTCTCGGACACGACAGCGTCGTTCAACCAGAACCAGTTCGGCGGGACACTGGGCGGCCCTATCATGCGCAGCAAGCTGTACTTCTTCAGCGACTACCAGGGCACGCGCACGCGGCAGGGGATCGAAACGGGATTGATCTCGGTCCCGTCGGCGGCCAATCGTGGCGGCAATCTCGGCGACATCGCCAGCTCGCTGACGGGGGTCGTCAACGGCAGCTACTGGGCGAACCTGCTCTCGCAGCGTCTCGGCTACGAGGTGAATCCCGGCGAGCCGTACTACGTGCCGGGCTGCGTGAGCCCGACGCAGTGTGTGCTGCCGAACGCCACCATTCCGACCCGCGCATGGTCGTCGCCCGCGCAGCACCTGCTTCAGTACATTCCGACGCCGAATGCCGGCCCCGGGCAGTTCTCGACGTCCGCACAGGACCAGGTCGTGCGCGATGACAAATCCGCCTTCCGCCTCGACGCCAACAGCCGCCTCGGCCTGGTCTCCGGCTATTACTTCATCGACGACTACCGCCTCGACAATCCGTATCCCGTGCAGCAGGGCGGCGCGAGCGTCCCCGGCTTCAACGCGCTCACGCTCGGACGCGCGCAGCTCTACGCGCTCGGCGCGACCACGGTGCTCGGCCCGACGCTTGTCAACGAAGCGCACTTCAGCTACATGCGCAACGCGAATCAGATCGGCCATCCGCTCGGCGGCAAGGGCGTGAGCGTCGCGTCGCAGGGCTTCGTGACCGGACCCGGCACGCCCGGCATCGTCGTGCAGAACCCCGCGCTCGAGGGCGTCGAGAACGTCGTCTTCAACAGCTTCGCGATGGGAGTGACGACGACCGGCACCGACCAGGTGAACAATACCTGGCACTATAGCGACACGGTGTCGAAGGTGTCGGGCGCGCACACGATGAAGTTCGGCGGCCAGTTCCACAACGACCAGGTCAACCTCGTGCCGAACGCGGTCTTCAATGGCAGCTTCATCTTCAGCGGCACGGAGACCGGGTCGGATTATGCCGACTTCCTGCTCGGCATTCCGAGCAACTACATCCAGTCATACGGCTCGACGTTCCTGCTGCGCAACAACTATCTGGGCGCGTTCGCCCAGGACAGCTGGCGCGCGCGGTCGAACCTGACGGTGAATTACGGCGTGCGGTGGGACATCATCACGCCGTGGTGGGAGAAGAACAACAACATCCAGACGATCGTCGCCGGCCAGCAATCGAAGGTGTATCCACACTCGCCGGCAGGCCTCGTCTTCCCGACCGATGCGGGCATCCCGAAGTCGCTCTCGCCGACGCGCTGGAAGAACTTCTCGCCGCGCCTCGGCATCGCGTACTCGCCGAGCGCGACCAACGGCTTCATGGGCAAGCTCCTCGGCGATCAAGAAAGCAGCATTCGCGTCGGCTTCGGCCGGTTCTACACCGCATTCCAGGGACTGTCGGCGGGCATCATGTACGCGGTGCCGCCCTACGGCTACAACTACCTGAGCCCGGCGCCGCCGCTCTTCGACCGTCCGTTCATCACGGCGGCCGACGGCACCGACAACGTCCAGCGCTATCCGCTCAGCCCGGCTCCGATCGACGCGTCGGCGAAGCATCCGTATCCAAACCTGGACTTCTCGCCGTTCATCCCGGTGAACGCCGACCCGTTCTTCTATCACGACAATCAGACGCCGTACGCCGACGACTACATGTTCTCGTTCCAGCGCGAGTTGGCGATGAACCTCGTGCTGAGCGCGAGCTACGTTGGCAATCGGGGGCACAACATCCTCGTCGCTCAGCAGGCCAATCCGGGCAATCCGGCGCTGTGCCTCAGCGTGAGCCAGCCGAATCAGGTAGCGCCGGGGAGCCCGACATGCGGACCGTTCGCAGAGAATGGCGTGTTCACGCGGGCTGACGGGACGGTCATCAACAGCACGCGCGACGTGCTCGGCCCCAACTTCGGCACCGTCACCGCGCAGAAGACGATCGGCAAGTCGCGGTACGACGCGCTCGAGCTGAACCTGCGCCACCAGGGGCAATCCCGCGGTTTCCTGCTCGGCTACACGCTTGCCAAGTCGATGGATACCGGCTCGAACCTCGGCGAACAGGTGCATCCGTTCGACGTGAACCGGACCTATGCGGTGTCGTCGTGGGACATGCGCCACAACTTCGTGGCGAGCTACAACACGGAGATTCCATTCGCGCGGGTGTTCGGCCGCACGAACGCGTTCACCACGGGGTGGAGCATCTCGGGAACGACGCGCTTCGCCAGCGGCTTCCCCGTCACCCTTTACAACACGGGTGACACGTCTCTCCTCGGCACGTTCGGCAACGGCGTCAACAACGATCTGCTCGACACCCCGGACTACACGCCGGGCTGCGATCTCAAGATCAACCACAATCCGGCGAAGGGGTCGGCATTCAACACCGATTGTTTCAGCGTGCCGGCGCTCGGCACCCTGGGCGATGCTCCGCGGCGCTTTTTCTATGGTCCCGGCATCGAGAACACCGACCTCGCGCTCATCAAGGACGTGCCGGTCAGCGATGCGAAGTCGCTGCAATTCCGCATCGAGGCATTCAACGTCTTCAACAAGGCGCAGTTCTACGGTCCAGCGTCGGTCGATGGCACCATCCAGAGCCCGACGTTCGGTGAGATCGTCGGGGCCGCGGATCCGCGGCTGATTCAAATTGCGATGAAGTTCAGGTTCTAGAGCGACACCCGATGCTCAGACGCCCGCTGCGCTGCCATAATGCCGGGATGTCGACTTTCCGCGCGCGGCCGCGTGCACGATCGGCGCAACCACCGCGGAGACGCGGTGCGGTGACCTCGACACAAACCACGACGGCGTGATCGCGCGCCGGGACTGGCGCGGCAACGCCGGCACCTTCCGAGTCTGGTAACGTCGTCCCTGTCTCCAGCCAGCCGGCATCAGACTGAACCGCCGGCAATCGACACCCATGCGGCTCGATGCGGTGATTTTCGACATGGACGGCCTGATGATCGACACGGAAGCGCCCGTCCAGATCTGCTGTCAGAAGGCTGCGGCCGAAATGGGCTTCGATCTCCCTGACGAGTTCTACGTCAGCGCGCTGGTGGGACGCGGATGGACGGACTGCCACACGGCGTTGACGGCGCATTTCGGAGCTGATTTTTCGCTGGACGAATTCATGGAGCGATTCCGGCAACGCTGGTCGGAGCACCGGGACGTGCACGGAATCGCCATCAAACCGGGCTTGCGTGAGCTCTTCTCTTTTCTGCGAAGCCGTCGCATACCGATTGGAGTCGCCACGTCAACCAGCAGAGACGAGGCAGACGTCAGCCTTCGAGCGGCGGGCATTCACGAAGCGTTTGACGCCTTCGTGACCGGCGATCAAGTGACGCGCGGCAAGCCCGATCCGGAAATCTATCTGATGACGGCGTCCCGGCTCGGCGTGGCCCCGGAAGGATGTGTGGCGCTCGAAGATTCCTCTCCAGGCGCCCTCGCCGCGTCGCGCGCCGGCATGACGACGCTGATTATTCCGGACAACGGGCGGATGCCGACACCAGAGGCGATGACGGCCGCGTTCCGCGTCATGGAGTCGCTGCATGACGCCAGACGGCTCCTCGCCGAATGGTGTGTCTAGCCGGAAATGCTCGCATCCACATCGGGAAATCGAGGCCGGCGCGGAACGGTGCCGGGGCAATTCCCGTGACGAACAGCCATTCTGGGTGGGAGGTTTGATGTCAGGCCCTTCGCCGTCACCTTGAAGAACCGCTTCGCCCGCCCGCCCCGTTCCGGAGTCGGACGACGAGGTGACGAGGCCGTTGTCCTCGAGGCGATCGAGCGCGGCGTAAATGGCGGCGACGAGCACCTTGCGCTTGCCCGTCTCCTCGATCTCACGCGCAATCGGCACCCCGTACGCGTCCTCGCCGAGGCGCAGGATGGCGAGCAGGATCAAGCCGGAAACGCCGGGGTTCAGCGTTCGTCGTCGCGATCGCGATGCGAGATGTCGGGCACGCGGTCGGAGTGGCGGCGATCCGGGTAGAACGCGCCGCGCCGCTGCCGCTGGTCGGCGTGGTTCCGCAGGCGCTCGGCATCGCGCAGGCGGATGTCGATGTCGTCCATCAGCTTGCGGAGCCGTTCGTTATCACGCCGTTCAGTCATGATCTTCAATTAGGGACGGAGCAAACTGCGCGCCGCCCCCTACGTGCGGCGGTGATCGCCACTCGGCGGTTTGTCCTTTGGCGACAGCGCCTGCATTACCGCTTCGACCAGCACCTCCGAGTTGATCGGCTTGTGCAGGGTGCGAAATACGGATTGGGGCACCTGCCATTCCGTCCCCGTGACGACAATCACCGGAGTGATGCGGGTTTCCGCGTGCGCCATCACCTCGGCGTGAACATCGATGCCGCTGACGTGCGGTAGATCCAGATCCAAGACGATGACGTCAGGCACCTCTTGATCGATCACGCGCAGCGCGGCAAAGCCGTCGGCGGCTATCACGACGTTCAACCCGGCCATGCGCAGCGCGTACTCGTACATCTCGCGCGTGGCGTAGTCGTCTTCCACGATCAACACGGTTGGGCGCTCCTGTGTCGTCATCGCCGAGGGGAAGCGGGACGATAACGGCTCCGTGGGAATCACACGACCCACGCACCTCGCTCAGCCGGTGCGTGGTCGGTCGGCAGCGACACAGGGGGAGCTGTCCGCGCGAGCCAAAGCCCGAACGGAGCAACCCCTGTGCCGAATTAAGGCGGGAATTAAAGCAGAGTCTACTTCTTCGCGGCGCCAGTCGCCTCGGCCACCTTCAGCG
>QHWQ01000319.1 GCA_003222635.1 Acidobacteriota bacterium
AGCTGATCGACGGCGTGGTCGTCACCGATTTCGCCTGCGCGCGGCATGTCGCCGCGCTGCTGCGCGTCAACCTCCTCCAGCTCGCACAGGCGCGAAATGCGGCGATGCACAAGGAGGAAAAGCTGGAGCTGCTGCATCGGTACCTATCGGGCGTGGAGTTCCGGCAGCGCGTGGAGGCGGTCGTCGACGCGTTCACGGCCATGCGCCACGACCTGGATCAGGAGCGGCGGGCGGCGGAACGCCAGTGGGCCCGCCGCGCACGTCAGATCGATGCCGTAACGCTCAATGTGTCCGGAATGTACGGCGACCTGCAGGGGCTGCTCCCGGCGCTGCCGCCGATCGCCCTCCTCGAACTGCCGGCCGCCGATGTCGGAGCCGCGTCATGAGCAGGCGGTGACCGATGGGTTGGGTGTTCGCAATCGGCGCGATTATTCTTCACACCGGCGCCGCGCATCCGTGGGCGGATGGAATGGTCGTACGTGATCGAGGGCACCAACGCGGTGAATTGACGAGGCGAATCGCAAACGAGCTACCGGCACGCCTGATGCTGGCAGCCGCAGCGCAGCTCCGTATGGCCAGCGGACTCCTTGCAGTACTCGCTGCAGTACTTCCCGTACGGACCGCCCTTGGGAACTGTGCACTGGCACGCGGGATGGGCGCACTTGTTGGTATCGGCCATGAGCGCGTCTCCTCTCGCGCCTACCCTATGCCCTTCGGCGCGCAATCACAAGCGGATACCGCGCCCATCAGCGGCACGCGAATCGTCGAGTGCGACGGGAATCGACGCGCGATCCGGATTGAAGCGCTCCATCTTCATGAACGCATCCGGCGTGGACGCGCCGATCCCAGCGGCACCGCCGGCCCCTGACCCTTCAGCACCTTGAAGTAGCAGCCGTGGTACGAGAGTTCGGGATTTTGTGATGGCTCAAAAATGAAAGCCGAGCTTCACGCCGAACTCGCGGGTGGCGTTCAACGGTTCATACGCGCCAAGTTGCTCCTGGGCGGTGATGTGATTCACAGTGAAGCTGACCGTTTCATAACTCACCGGCGAGGCGTTCACGTGCCAGTGCAGATAGTACGGTTCCAACGACCAGTGCCTGGTCACCTGATATGTGGCACTCGCGCGGAGCGCCCATCCCGCATGCTGTGAGAACGACACATCGCTGAAGCTGTTGATCGTGAACGCGGGCGCGATCGGCGTCGCTGGAATATCGCCGCCGCCCAACGCCGAGTCGCGCGTCTTCTGCCAGCCGCGGATGAGCGGATCGACCTCCACGTTGAAAGCGAGCGCGCGCCGCGACGCAGCGCTCGTGCGCGCCGTTACGCCGGCAGGCACGTAGAGATACTCGTCGGTCCGGTAGCCAGCGACGCCGGTCGTCCCGTTCGACAAATGCCGGAGCCCCACGCCGGCGTACGGCGACCAGGTCCATCGCGCCCGGATCACATCCTTGCCCGCGAGCGCGCGACCTTCCAGATACCAGTCCCGGTCGCCGTTCTCGCTGCAGGGCGACGGATCACCGATATCGAGCTCGTAGCCGTTCGAGGAAGTGTTGTTGGGCCTGATCAGGTACGGTGAGCACCAGCCTGTATAGGTGGCGATGCCAATCATGCCCCGCACATTGCCTTGCGCAAACCAGTGCCGCCGCTCGTTGAGCGACAGCGTCGCGGTGTATTCGCCGCCGACCTTCGGGCCGTGGATCGAGATGCTCGTCGCACTGGGCTCGGTGTAGGTGTAGCCGCTCACGGTGGCATTCACGTCCTGGCCCGTCGGCGTCTGGGCCAGTACCGCGGACGGCAGCAGCGTCAGCATCAGCGGCACATTCAGAAGCGTCTTCATGGCGCCGATCCTTGCCAGAGATATGCCGCTGCCGATAGATTCACCGGCGGATGACGGCCGCGGACTTTCGACGGATTGCACCGAGTTTCGAGGGCGCGGAAGAAGGCTCGCACATGGGTGCGGTCGACTTCCGCGTCGGCGGACGCATTTTCGCCACGCGTGCGTCGAGACGAACCGCTGCTCGCGGGCTGCGACATACGCGCTTTGGACGAATCGCGGCGAGCAGATCGCCAGGAACACGAGATCCCCGTCGCCGACGTTCGTGATGCCACTCCGTCGTCTCGCCCGGAAGCACGCGCGCACGCGCGATGGAGACGTCGAGGCGTGGCGGATCTCCGCGTTCATGCGAGAAGAGTACATTGGTGTTCGGCCTCTGGCATGATGGGAGAGAGCGGGCGCGCATGGTATCTGATCTGTTTGCGTCGCTGAAACAACGGATTGCATCCTGGCAGCATCCTCCGCGCATGACGCGCGCCGATGTGCGCCTCGCGTATGCCGTCGCGATCGCCATCGACGTCGCGCAATTCGTGCTCGGGCCGTTCGGCTGGGCGGGGTTCGATGAAATCCTCGACGCGGTGGCGATGGTCATCATCTCGCGCCTGGTCGGCTTTCATCCGCTGCTGTTGCCCACGTTCCTGCTGGAATTTGTTCCATTCACCGACATGCTGCCGACGTGGACCGGATGCGTGGCGCTCGTCGTCCGCGCGCGAAGACAACAGGGACTTGTGTCAGACGACGCGGCGCCGGCAATCGATGTGAAAGCGGAGAAAGTCGAGTAGAGGCCCCGCCCCATTTACAACAGCAGCGTCTCCACGCGATGCGCGTGCACCATGTCGATGCACGGCGACCAGGCGAACACGGTAAAGCGGCCGTCCTGACCGGCGACGAGCGCTACCGAATCCCGCTGATCGTGGACGAACTGCGCCGCCGACAGGTGGCGCGTCCCGCCGAACGTCGTCGGGTTGATGACGGCCGGCGTATCGGACTCGACGGGCTCGGTGACGGTCATCTGCTCGACCTGCGGCTGACCGCGGCGGCGGACGATCTTCGCGCCGAAGGCGAGGACGTCGTAGGTGGACGTCATCAGCGTCGCGCCGTCAACGGCGGTCAGGCCCGCGACGGCATCGACCGCGCGGACGAGCGAATCCTGCCATCGACGTTCGCCGACCGATGGGTCGGATAGGACGTGACTGCCGTCGCGCTCGCTCGCAACCAGATGCGCGAGCTCCGAGAACGCGGGGCGCACGGAATAGGTGATCGGCTGCACGATCGACGCGCGCCAGGAGTCGATGCCGGACGGAACCATCACCAGCAATCCGCCGCGGCGGTGCGCCCGCATCGACACCGCGAGCTGCACGAGCACGTTCGGCGAGCCATCCCATTCATCGACCGCGTCGAACCCGAGCAGCGTGCTGAGCAGCGACGGGCAATCGGGCAGCGCCGATGCGTTCTCGTCGATCACCTTGATGCGATCGCCCTCGAGCACCGCAACGTTGACGAACTTCGCGGCCCGACGGCCGCGCCGGTGCTTGACGACGATGAGCCCGGGTTCGACGACCTCGACGACGAACGAGTGCGGCGGAATCGTGCGCGCGGTGCCCCACACGCAGAGCGCGCCATTGACGTAGTGAACGCCAAGATGAATGCCGGGACGCTCGACGGCCGGGGACACGCGCGTCAGCACCGCGGCGTCGAGCGGCAGCGACTGCTCGAAGACGAGTGGATGGTCGGTGTCGGTCGGCGTCAGGAACGCCAACGAGATCTTCGGCACGTACCCTTCCTCGCGCCTGAGGCTCGCCCAGAAGACGGTGTCGATCATCGCCTCGATGGCGGCGACATCCGGAATCGTGTCGACGGCAACGGCGCCGCGGGCGCGATCGAGTTCCTGATACGACGAGAAATGTGCGTGCAGCCGCGGAGCAACCAGCCGCGCCACCGCATACGCGCGTTCGTTCATCAATGCATTCTATGCGCCTGTCCCGCGCGCCGTGAGATCATGACCGGACATGCGGGGGAACGCCACGTATCGAGCCGGCGCGTCTATCGAGGACTACTGCCGCGCGTGCAAGATCGACCGGATCCACACCGTGGTCGCGGTGGACGGAGAGGGTCGTCCCGCGCGCGTGGTGTGCGACACCTGCCGCAGCGAACACAACTACCGCGGTGGGGGCCGGATGGAGACATCCGGCGCATCGCCAGCCGGCCCATCGGCTCCCCGCAGGCAACGCGCCGCGGGCGAGCCGTTCCCCATTGTCAGCGACCGGGAGAGGATTGCGCCTGACATGACTGCTTCGCCATACGACCTCGAACTGCTGCTGCGGCGCGTCATCCGCGAGGAGGCCGGGATCACGCCGGCCGTGCCCGCCGAGAAATGGCGCGGCGGTACGCTGGTGCTGCGCCCTGGCGCCGCGGGCCAGGAGAAAACCTGGCCGATCGAGACGTTCTTCCACAAGATCGTCATGCTGCGCAATCGCCTGCGCACGCTCGAGCAGCAGGTCAATGCATCCGATCTCACGGAGGATGTGAAGGTGAAGCTGCAAAGCTACGTGAGCGGCTGCTACGGATCGCTGACCAGCTTCAATGTGCTGTTTGCCGACGAGGCCGATCAGTTCAAGGGAACCGGCGGCGATCAGGACAAGTAAGCCATGTATCCCGCACGTCTCCAGATCGACTACCCGGAGCGCCTCGATCGCCTGACGACGTTCTTCCGTCCGATCGTGGCGATCCCGATCCTGATCGTGCTCGGTCTGCTCGCGGGCGCCGGCGGTGTGAGGACCGCGGAGCGGACGGGAGAGACGATTGGGATGGAAGGTGGGATCGTCGGCGGTCTTGCGGTGGCCACCGCGCTGATGATTCTCTTCCGGCGGCGATACCCGCGATGGTGGTTCGACTTCGCGCGCGAGATGGTGCGCTTCGGCACGCGGGTCGGTGCGTACCTGGTGCTGCTGACGGACAGGTATCCATCCACAGTCGACGACCAGTCCGTGCATCTCGAGATTGACTATCCCGACGTCGAACGTGACTTGAACCGCTGGCTGCCCCTGGTGAAGTGGCTCCTCGCGGTTCCGCACTACCTCGTGCTCGCCGTGCTGGCGTTCGTTGGCGTGTTCGCGATTGTGATCGCCTGGTTCGCCATCCTCTTCACGGCGCGCTACCCGAAAGGGCTCTTCGACTACGTGGTCGGCGTCGCGCGATGGGCGCTTCGTGTGCAGGCCTACGCGTTCCTGCTGGTAACGGACCGCTACCCGCCGTTCAGCATGAACTGAAGTTCGCCGTGCGTTTCGAGCTATCCTTCCGTGGTTCAGCGAGGTCATGATGAAAAGACGCACGTTCCTGAAGACCGCGGCCGGCGTCTCGGCCGGCACCATGCTGATGCGCAATCGGCTCTTGGCGCAGACGGCAACAGCGGGTAAGACGGCATCCGCGGCGGTGAAGATTCACCAGCCGTTCATGATCACGCCGAAGCAGGTGCTCGACTGGCACCTCTTCAAGGCGCAGTGCGGACCGACCTATGCGGGCAGCGTCGGCTGGAAGCGCTACACCGACTTTCTGATCGCGAAGATGCCCGAGTTCGGCGCGGTCGATCTCGACTACGTCGACATCCCATACGACCACTACATCGTCGAGGACTGGCCGGATCGGCGGACGCACGTGCACGATTCGCCGAGCGCGGTCGAGAAGCTCATCACCGACGGCACACCCGTGCCGGCCGTCGCGTCGTACGGCATGACGTCGGGCTCCACGCCGGCCGAAGGCATGACGGCGCAGATGCTCTACTACGATCCGGCGCATCCGCCGGCGGAGTCGCAGATCGCGGGCAAGATTCTGGTCTTCGCCACGCAGAAGCAACCGGCGCCTCCGTATAACAACAACTTCCTCGACAACTACACGCCGACCGACTACGAGTGGCGCTCGCCCGGCAAGTGGCCCGAGCTGTTCGTGCCGCCGCCGCTCACATACGGGACGTCGTTCAAAGGCCGCTGGGAGTGGAGCCAGGTCAATCGCTTCGCGGAGGCCGGCATCAAGGGGAAAGCCGCCGGCCTCGTCATTGTCTACGACCTGTCGCCGGGCATGGCGTTCGGCCTCGTGCAGCGCAGCGTCTACACTGAAAACGGACGCGCGGGGCTCGGGACGACGTACATCAACTGTCCGACCCTCACCCTCGATCGCGTGAACGGCGCGAAGGTGCTCGCGGACGCGAAAGCCGGCAAGATGGCGACGCTCACGCTGCGCGCGCGCTTCCAGCGCGACACGGGGAAGGCGATCATCGCGTACCTGCCGGGGAAGAATTACGGCACGCCGCAGGACGAGCAGGTGCTGCTCGCGACGCACACCGACGCGATGTCGCTCATCGAGGAGAACGGCGGCCTCGGGATGCTCGGCATCATGTCGTACTGGAACCGCGTGCCGAAGGCGCAGCGCGACCGCACGCTCATCTTCTACTTCGACTGCCGGCACTTCATGCCGGGCGCCGAGGCGAGCTGGCCGCAGTACGACTATTACCGGATGCATCCGGAGAAGCTGAAGTCGATCGTCGCCACGCTCGGCATGGAGCACATGGGCGGACGGCAGACGATCGAGACGGGCCCGGGCGACAACACCTACACGTATTCATCCGCGCGTCCCGAGGACGGCGGCGTCATCACCAGCCTGCTGGACGTGAACAACAACAACATCTGGATGGTCGAGATGATCGCGCGCGCCGCAACGGACAACCACTGGCCGCGCGTGGATGTGAAGGCGGGGTCCGATGCGGGCCCTGGCGTGAACGGCGGATTCCAGGGGCGCGTGAAGAGTCCCATGAACAAGGGGCGTGACTACAAGATTCCCGGCGCCGGCCTCGCGGGCGACTGGCCGGGTGCGTGGACGCAGACCTTCGCGCAGGTGGATACCGAAGCGGGCATGCACGGCTTCGACGAGAACTACTTCGTCTCGCAGGTCGCGGGTCTCTCCCAGATCGCCGGCGAGTTCATGCAGGTCCGCCCGCTCGTGATCGATCTCGGGTGGGGCGAGCTGAAGACGGCGGTGGTCGCGCTGAAAGATCCTGCCGCGCTCGCGCAGTACGTCGAGGTCTTCAGAAGCGTGGAAGCGGGAAAGCAGGAGCAGGCGCGCAGCGGCCTGAAGGATCTCGCCGCGAAGCACGCCGGGTTGAACACGCTGATCGACGCGCAACTGGCCAAGCTGTCCTGAATGGAGCATGTATGCGGAAGACGATGATGCGAGGTGCGTGGCTCGGGCTGATGGTGATCGTCGTGGGTCTGTGTGTGCTGCCAGGCGCGGCGCAGAAGCCGGCGACGTCCTCCGGCATGCCGGTGTTCCAGCTGGATCCCGCGTGGCCCACGCTCCCCAACAACTGGGTCGTCGGCATTGTCTCGGCGGTCACTGTCGACAAGCGGGATCACGTCTGGATCCTGCATCGCCCGCGCAGCGTGGCCGCGGAGCTGAAGGGGCGCGCGGCGCCGCCGGTGCTCGAGCTCGACGCGGACGGCACGTTCGTGAACGCGTGGGGCGGCCCCTCGACTGCGCTCGGGGCAGGCGACGAAAGCGGCTACGACTGGCCGACGACCGAGCACGGGATCACGATCGACAGCAAGGACGTCGTCTGGATCGGCGGCAGCGGCGTTGGCGACGACATGCTCCTGAACTTCACGCTCCAGGGGAAGTTCCTGCGCGAGTTCGGCAAGGCCCGCCAGGGCACGGGCAACGCCGACACGGTGAACGTCAACCGCCCGGCGGACATCTTCATCGATGCGAAGACGAATGAAGCGTACGTCGCGGACGGATACGGCAATCGTCGCATCGTCGTGTTCGATGCGGGCAGCGGCATGTTCAAGCGGATGTGGGGCGCCTTCGGCAATCCGCCCGACAGCGATCCGCCCGCGGGCGCCGGGCCTCCCGGCGGCGGCGGCCGCGGCGCACAGGCGGCGCCGCCGCTCGACACCGAGGGCGACGGCGCGAAATACTTCGGCAACCCCGTCCACGCGGTGAAGATCTCGAACGACAACCTGGTCTACGTCGCGGATCGATCGAACCGCCGCATTCAGGTGTTCACGCCCGCAGGGAAATACGTCACGCAGGTGTTCATCAACCGCGCGGGACCGTCGGCCGGCTCGGTCGCAGGCCTTGCGTTCTCGCCGGACGCGCAGCAGCAGTTCCTGTATGCCGCCGATTACGGCAACTCGCACGTCGCGGTGCTCGACCGCAAGTCGCTGAAGGTGCTCTACCAGTTCGGCACGCGCAGCGCGAAGCCGGGCGACTTCCAGGGCCCGCATCACATCGCGGTCGACTCGAAAGGAAACCTCTACGTCGCCGAAGTCGCGCCCGGCAACCGCGCGCAGAAATTCCTGTTCAAAGGGATGTCGCCGGCGCCGCCGTCGAATGCACTCACGGCAGAACAGCTCGCGCGCTGAGGAGGAGCATATGAAAAGCAATGTCTCGGGGCGTCGTGAATTTCTCGGGATGATGACGGCCTTCGCCGCAGGCCTGCCGGCGCTCGGCGCCGCCGCGGCGGAAACGAAGATCAGCTACAACCCCGCGGCGAAGCTCGATGTCACGGTGACCGAGGTCGAGCTGCGGCGCAACGCCGCCGGACGCATGCTGATGGCGCGTATCTATCAGCCGGCAGGCGCAGGACCGTTTCCGACCGTCCTCGATCTGCATGGCGGCGCGTGGAACGCGAAGGATCGCTTCGCCGAAGAGCCGATGGATCGCTCCATCGCGAGCAGCGGCGTGCTCGTCGTCGCGATCGACATGACGCGCGCGCCCGAAGCGCCGTATCCGGCCAGCGTGCAGGATGCGAACTACGCCGTGCGCTGGCTCAAATGGAAGGCGCCGACGTGGAAAGGTGATCCGTCAAAGATCGGCGTCTACGGCAGCTCCAGCGGCGGTCACATGGCGGAGCTGCTCGCCATGCGTCCCCGCGATCCGCGCTACAACGCCATCCCGCTGCCGCAGGGCGCGCCGAAGGTGGACGCGACCGTTGCCTACGTCGCGATGCGCTCGCCGATCAGCGACACCTGGGCGCGCTACGAGAACGCGGAGCATCTCAAACGCGCCGACATGGTGAAGAACAACACCACGTACTTCAAACCATGGGACACCATCCACGAGAGCAACCCGGTGGAGATCCTGCAGCGCCACGAGCAGGTCACGCTCGTGCCGATGCTCGTCATGCAGGGCGCGCTCGACGACAACATGATCCCGCCCGCGCAGAAGAAGTTCGCGGAGACCTACAAGGCGGCGGGCGGCGACATCCGCTACGAGCTGTTCGAGGGGTGCGAGCACGAATGGGTGGCCAAGGAAGGCCCGCAAACGGACCGGGCGCGCGAGATGGTCAAGCAGTTCATCGCGCGGCAGCTGAACGTCAGGAGACCGTCATGAAGAGAATGTTTCCGAAGGTCGCGTTCGCGGGCGTGGCATTCGCGATGGTTGCGGCGGCCGTCGCGCTCGTGATCGCGGCCGATGCCACACCCACACCCAAGTTCGAGATCGACGCGAGCTGGCCCAAGCCGCTGCCCAGCAACTGGATCCTCGGGCAGATCGGCGGCGTCTTCGTCGACAAGGACGACAACGTCTGGATCAGCCAGCGTCCCCGCTCGGTCAACGATCGCGACAAGCGCGCGGAGCGCGGCGACAAGTCCGTCTGCTGCTACACCGCGCCGTCGGTCATCGTCTTCAACCAGGCGGGCGACGTCATCAAGTCGTGGGGCGGCCCGAAATCGGCGCAGGGCTTCGACTGGCCGCAGAACGAGCACGGCATGTTCGTCGACTACAAGGGCAATGTCTGGCTGGCCGGCAACGGCGAGAACGACGGCATGGTCCTGAAGTTCACCAACGACGGCAAGTTCCTGATGGCGATCGGCAAGTCGGCGCCGCAAACCAACAGCCTGGACAAGACGCGCGTCGGCCGCGCCGCGGACATGGTCGTCGATCCCGCCACCAACGAGCTCTATGTCGCCGACGGTTATTTCAATCACCGCATCGTCGTCTTCGACGCGGACACGGGCGCGTTCAAACGCACGTGGGGCGCGTACGGAAAGCCGCCGACGGACGAGAAGATCACGTACGACGCGAAGGTGCTGCCGCAGCAGTTCAACAATCCGGTGCACGGCGTCCGCATCACCAACGACGGACAGGTGGTGGTGTCCGACCGCGCCAACAACCGCATCCAGGTCTTTCAGAAGGACGGGACGTTCATCCGCGAGCTTCCCGTGATGCGCGATTCCACGGCGCCCGGCGTGACGGGATCGACAGTGTTCTGGCCCGATAAGGGACAGACCTACTGGTTCACGTCAGACGATCCCAACGGGCAGATCCACATCCTGCGCCGCAGCGACGGGATGGTGGTCGGCAGCTTCGGCCGCGTCGGCCGCGGCCCCGGCGAGTTCGAGAACCTGCACAACATCGGCATCGACAGCAAGGGCAACATCTACACCGCGGAGGTGCAGGGCCAGCGCGTGCAGAGGTTCCGGTACAAGAGCGGGCTGCCAGCGATCCGGTAGGACGGCCCCCTCCAGGAGGAGCGCCGATGGCCGCACCGCGCCAGATCGTGTCCTACGTACCGCAGGGCACCCGGAGAAACGAGTCCCGTCCTCCGGCCCCGACCGTGGAGCCGACGCCTGATGAGCTCGCGCACATCAGCCGTGCGCTGCAGCTGCTCGAGGAAGCCAACCCCAGGCCAGGCGTGATGACGACGGCCAACGATCAACTGGCCTCGTTGATTCAGACATTGATGGCAGAAGACGCGCAGAAGCGCGGCCGTTTCGAGACGGCCGCCAATAACACGCTGGAGGTGCGTTTCGACGCCCACGACGTCCTCTGGCTCACCAACGTCGCGATCACCAAACTTCGCAACCTGAAGAAGTTCGACTGGCAGACGCCGGGAGAGCCGGCAGCGATCCCGTCGAAATACCGCATCTCGATGCTGGCCGATTGGGGAACGGGATTGTACGGCGCGCCAGTCTGCGCCGGGACGATCGAGACGATGGCGCACGATTCGAACAAGCGCGCCGACATGGTGTTGCACCTCGGCGACGTGTATTACTCGGGCACCAACGAGGAAATCGATGCGCGCTTCCTCGCACTCTGGCCGACGGTGCCGGACGCCGTGAATCGCGCGCTGAACGGCAACCACGAGATGTACGCGGGCGGACATGGCTACTACGACCGCGTGCTCAAGAGCGCGAAGTTCGATCAGTCGGCGAGCTGCTTCGCGCTGACCAACGACCACTGGGTCCTGGCGTGCCTCGACACCGCCTACGACGATCACGATCTCCACGGCGCGCAGGCCGAATGGCTGAACGGCATCGCCGCGAATCTTCAGGGGCGGCGGCTCGTGTTGTTCTCGCATCATCAGCCGTTTTCGCTCCTCGACAGCCAGGGACCGAAGCTCGTGGAGAAACTGGCGCCGCTGCTGAAGGCGAAGCAGATCTACGCGTGGTATTGGGGCCACGAGCACCGATGCGTCATGTACGAGAAGCACGAATTCTGGGGCCTTTACGGACGCTGCGTCGGTCACAGCGGGTTCCCGTACTTCCGCGACAAGATTCTCGGAGCGCCGTCGGCTGCGCCTGAATGGGTGCGGCTGGAAGGAAAAAATCTCGTGCCGGGCGCCAACGTGCTCAAAGGCGTGAACCAGTACGTTGACAAGCATCCTGACGAGTACGGCCCGAACGGCTTCGTCACGCTGGAGTTCGACGGCCCGGAGCTGATTGAGACCGTTCATGCCGCGGACGGGGACATGCTGTGGAAACGGCCGGTCGGCGATGACTGAAATCGAGCTGCTCAAGGCGCTCGGAAACGCGCTGCAGGAGATGAACTGGCGCGCCGTCGACGAGTTGTGCCCACGTCTCGTGGCGCACATCCGCACGCAAGGCGCCAAGCCGTCCAATCTGCTCGTGCAGACGCTGTCGTCGCTGCGACGGAAGCGGTGTTTCAACGGCATGATGCAGGTCGCGGAGGCGTTCATCCAGTCGGGCGCCGGCACTCCGTTCGTGAAGCGCCAGTACGCGCAGGCGCTGATCGATCAGGGGATGCTCACGGCCGCATCGGCGGTGCTGACACCGCTGGCGATCGAAGCCGCGGGAACCCGTGAGGGCGACGAAGCGCGCGGCCTGCTCGGCCGCGTCTACAAGCAACTGTTCGTTGCAGGCGGCGGCACGAACGTCGACGCGCTGCAGCGCGCGATTACCGCATACGCAGCCATCTACAAGGAGAACCGCGCGCGCAACATCTGGCATGGCATCAACGTCGTCGCGCTGCTCGCGCGCGCCACGCGCGACCGCTTTGCGGTCAACTGCGATCTGGACGCGGCGTCGACGGCTGAAGAGCTCCTCGCGACGATCGCCGCGGCGGAGGACGACAACTTCGGATCCAGCGATCCGTGGCTGACGGCGACGGCGCTCGAAAGCCTTGTCGCGCTCGAGCGGTACGGCGATGCGGAGCAGCGCGCCATTCAATATTCCTCGTTCGGCACGGCCGACTCGTTCGAGATCGGCAGCACGCTGCGGCAGCTCGAAGAGATCTGGCAGCTCAATGACTCGAGTGACCCGGGCCGATCGCTGCTCCCGCTGCTGCGCTGCGCATTGATGCAGCGCGACGGCGCCAGCCTTCTTCGCGACCCTCGAGCGATCGCCCAGGAGCGTGCAAACCTCGCCGCAGCGGCGGCGGTCACTCTTGAAAAGCGTTTTGGGGACACGAAGAGCAAGACGCTCAGGTGGTACAAGGACGGACTGGATCGCGCGGCCGCGATCGCGCGCATCGAGCAAATGGGCCGCGGCGAGGGGACCGGCTGGCTCGTTCGCGCATCCGACCTGTTCGATGCGGCGCTGCCGGATCTGCTGCTCGTGACCAACGCACACGTCATCTGCGATCCGAAGTCGCCGCGCGCCGGCGCGTTCGCCCCCGATCAGGTCGAAGCGAATTTCCAGATCGCGGGCCATGTCACCGCGCTCGATGCCGATGTCCTCTGGTGCAACCACGACGTCGATTGCACCGTGCTGCGTATCAAAACCCCGCCGCCGAACGTGCCGCCGCTGCCCGTGAGTCGCCGCAAAGTCGAAGTATGGAAGCCGCCGCAGCGGATGTACGTGATTGGCTATCCCGGAGGCCGCGACATCGAGTTCTCGCTGCAGGACAACCGGCTGCTCGACTGCGACGATAGCCGGCTCCACTATCGAACGCCGACCGAAGGCGGCAATTCGGGGAGTCCGGTGTTCGACGAGGCGTGGAACGTCGTCGGGTTACATCACGGAGGCGACATGCGGATGCAGCGTATCGACAACCGCGACGAGTCTTATCAGGCGAACGAAGCGTTTGCGATGACCGCCGTTCTGGAAATGACCAGACAGGTGAGAGTTACCTGATCCGTCGCCTGGTCGGGACGACGAGCACGACGATACCGCCGACGAGTAAAAGTGCGCCCACCACTGGCGGAATCGGCAGAGTCTTGTGCTCCTCAGCTGTTGCCTTGACTGGACCGATGTCGACGACGGTCTTGTTTTCGGTCCAGCGGAAACCGCCCCACAACAGCGAAACGAGCCCGATTACCACAAGTGCGGCGCCGACCACATGTCTCACAGTCATGCGTGAGGTCATCTGCAATCGATGGTCCGGCTGAAGCCGGACACTACCGTGCCTGGCAGCGTCCCTGCACCTTATATCTCCATCGCAGCGCAACAAGGAGGGGAAGCACAGCAGAAGGGAGGACTCTGCCATGACAAAGCATCTGCGAAGAGCCATGCTCGTAAGCGCGGTCGCGTTGACGTGGTGCCTCGGGGCCACGAGCGCGACAGCGGACGAGTGGAACCGCGAGACGATCCTCACCATCGATCAGCCGATGGTCGTCCCGGGCGCAACTCTGGCACCCGGAACCTACACCTTCGTACTCGGCAACGAGAACACGAGCCGTGACCTCGTCTATATTTTCAGCGGCGAGCACGGTCAGCGCTCGTTCATCACGTCGGCGAAGGTCATGCGCATGCAGCGCGACAACGACAAGCGCGACCTTTCGCTGGTGGCGGCGTTCAACGCCGAAGGCTCGACGCCGCTGATGAAGGGGTGGTTCTATCCGGGCGCAAGCGACGGCTTCCAGTTCGTCTATCCGAAGGCGCAACGGGAGACGATCGCGCGCGCCGAGACGGTGGAAATCGCCGTGACGCAGCGCGGCTAGTTCAGCACGTAGGGGCCGGCTTTAGCCGGCCCTTACGATCGTCGGTATGATCTTCACCATCGGCCACTCCACACGCCCCATCGATGAATTCATCGACCTGTTGACCGCGCGGGCCTCGCAGGGATTCATTACACGCACATGCCTGGCCTCGGCGGCCTGCGGCGTCCGCGAAAGGACTCGATCAAGAGGAACGCGTGGCGTTGATGTGCGCGGAATCAGTGCCCTGGCGATGTCACCGATCGTTGATTGCCGACGCGCTCGTGGCGCGCGGCATCGAGGTGCGCGAGATCGCGAGCACGACGAACGCGCGTCCGCATGCCCTGACGCCGTGGGCACGAGTCGAAGGAACGACGGTCACTTACCCCGAGGAATCTTCTCGTTTGCCGTTGCAGCCTGCCACGCGAACGTCGCCATGAAGATCGCGGACTGCCGCAACTCGTCATCGCTCATGCGTTCAGGGAAATCCGCGTTGGTGTGGCGCGTGCGCACGTCGTAGGCATCGAAGTCCTTGATCACGTTGAAGCCGGGCAGGCCCATCTCGTTGAACGGCACGTGATCGGTCGCGCCGATCCCCTCGATGACGTTGCGCGTCGCGCCGAGATCCTTCAGCGGCGTGAGCCACCGGTCGAAGATCGCCTTCGCCGCCTGATTGCCTTCCATGTAGAAGCCGAGCGTCTTGCCGCTGCCGGGGTCGTCGTTGATGTAGACGTCGAGCTGATCGCGTGCGGCAGGCGTGTTGAGGTGCTGCATCAGATACGCGCGCGCGCCGAGCAGCCCCTGCTCCTCGCCGCTCCAGAGGGCGACGCGAATCGTGCGCCGCGGCGCCGTGCCGAGCGCCTCGAGAATGCGCGCGGCCTCGAGCACCGCGACCGCGCCATCCGCGTTGTCGGTGGCGCCGCTCGCGGTGTGCCACGAATCGAGATGCGCGCCGACGAGCACGATCTGATCGCGCAGCGCCGGATCGCCGCCGGGGATGTCGGCGATGACGTTGTAGCTGTTGCGGTCGTCCTCGATGGATCGCGCGCGCAGCTCGACGCGCAGCGCCGGAGGATGACCGCTCGCGGCAAGACGCGTCAGGATGTTGTACTGCTCGCCGGCGACGATGATCGAAGGGACGCTGTCGGTCGCGGTGTTGCGATTGCCGAGGACGCCGACGGTGCCGTCGCGATACGCGCTCGGCCTCAGCGCGACGGCCGCGCCCGCGCGCTGGAGAATCGGCATCAGGTCGTTTGCCGGCGTCGTGCTGCGAGCGCCGGGCAACGCCGGATTGCCGGTCGCCACCGGCTTGTCGTCGAGACCTGGCTGCGGGCGATCCCTCTCGATCCACTCCGCGATCGGCAGGCTGGTGAGGACGATGGCGCCGCGAAGCTGGCCGGCCATCGCCTGAATCTGTGCCGCGCTCTTGTCGCCGACGTAGACCGCACGTCCGGTGATGACGCCTTTGGTTGATGGCGTCCACGCCTCGGCGTAGGCGATGAGCGGGAAGTAGCGCGGCTCGGTCATCGCGACCGACATCTGTTCCAGCTCCCATCCGCGGCCGAACTCGTATGGCTCCAGATGCGGATTCGCGAGGCCAAACTCGGCGAAGCGATCGCGCGCCCAGTTGGCCGCGCGCTTGTGGGCGGGCGATCCGGTCAGGCGCGCGCCAATCTCGTCGGTCAGCGTGCGATACATCGCCATCGCCCGGGAGCGCTGCAGTCCCTCCGCCCTGATACGCGCCACCATGTCGTCCGCCGCTTCGGCGGGCAAGCGTTGCTGCGTGAACGCGAGACCGACGCCAACCAACAGCAGCACGACCGTGACAGAAAACAGATGTCGACGCATCGCCCCCTCGCGCGGACTATACGCCGAAATCATGCACCGCGGCACACGGACCGCCAGTGTCGCGGGTGTATAGTCACGCCGATCGTCGTCGTTCTTTGATACCAAATCGTTCCGAGATGGAGGGCATTCATGTCATCGAGAGCGATCCGACCATTGGTACTGGGTTGCGCAGTTCTTACTATCCTCGTCCTGGCGACGCCCGCGGTCGTGCACGCGCAGGAAGCCACGCTGACCGGCGTGATTACCGACACGACCGGGGGCGTTCTTCCCGGAGTGACCATCAAGGCGGTGAACGAAGACTCGGGCAACAGCTTCGAAGCGGTGACCGATGGGCGCGGCGCCTATCGCATTCCCGTTCGCATTGGCATGTATCAAATCACGGCGACTCTCGTCGGATTCACCAACGTTACCCGTCGTCTCGAACTGCAGGTGGGACAGACGACGGTCCTCAATCTGCAGATGGCGCCCTCGACCGTTCAGGAGAGCGTGACGGTCACAGGCGAAGCGCCGCTGATCGCGACGACGACGTCGAGCGTCAGCGGCAACATCGATCCGCGGCAGATGTCGGAGCTGCCGGTGCTCGGCCGCAACTGGATGTCGCTCGCGCTGCTGGCGCCCGGCAACCGCACGAACACGCAGGGCGCGGTCCCGGTGCAGGACAGACACGCGGGAGATGTCAGGGAATTCGAGCTCAACGTCGACGGCCAGCAGGTCACGGCGGTGCTGGGAACCGGCAACCAGGCGCGCTACAGCAAGGACTCGATCGCGGAATTTCAGTTCATCTCGAACCGGTTCGATGCGACGCAGGGCCGGTCGTCCGGCGTCCAGGTGAACGCGATCACCAAGTCGGGGGCGAACAGGCCTTCGGGATCCCTCGTGGGCAACTTCCGCGACAGCAAGTTCAACAAGCCCGATCCCGTGCTGCACGTCGTCGTGCCGTATTCGGATCAGCAGTGGTCGGCGACCTTCGGCGGTCCGATCCGCAAGGACAAGGTGCACTTCTTCGGCAACTTCGACTACGAGCACCAGCCGATCACATCGATCTGGAACACGCCGTATCCGGCGTTCAATATTTCGAAGTGCGCGGTGACGAGCATCAAGATGGCCGGCGTGCGTCTGGATTATGAACTGTCGCCCCGGACGCAGTACACGCAGGTCCTTGGCAATCGGACCTTGAACGAGATCAAGGGAGGGATGGCTTCCTACCTGCTCGATCAGGAAGCGATCGCGAGCTGGTCGCACCACTGGCTGGCGCCCGACGTCACCGTGGGCGGCCCGCGCATCCTGATGCGGGGCTTCTCCGTGTCGCAGAACCAGAACCTGCCGCGGCATCGGATCCAGCGAGTGTGGAGCGTACGAGACGACTTCTCGCAGCAGTACCAGGCGGCAGGCTCTCACGCGCTCAAAGTCGGCGGCGAGTTCCTCTACCACGACGAGTTCACACGCAACTGCCTGTGGTGCATGGGCGAGCTGACGGCGAACGCGTTTCCGGCTCCGAATGCCGCGGCGATGCAGGCGATCTTCCCGGATCCGTTCAACGTCGACACGTGGAATCTGGATGCGCTCTCGCCGATCACAACGCGCTACAAGGTCGGCGTCTCGAACAGCAAGTTCAACACACCGTACTCGATTCCGAAGTACGGCGCGTGGGCGCAGGACGACTGGACGATCGGGCCGCGCGTGACGCTGAATCTCGGCGTGCGGTGGGATCTGGCGTGGAACGCGTTCGCGGAGGAAGTCACGCTGGCGCCGTGGATGGCGCCCAACCGGCCGCAGGATGTGAACAACGTGCAGCCGCGCATCGGTGCCGCCTACTCGATCAACAACCGGACGGTGCTCCGCGGCGGCGGTGGGCTGTACTACGCCGACGTCACCTCGCCGAACGTGCAGTGGGCGGAGTCAGCGGCATCGATCGCGCTGATCACGGCGAACAACGATGGCCGCGCGAATTTCGCGTCGAACCCGTTCAACGGGCCGCTGCCGCCCTTCGATCAGGCGACGAAGCTGTTCTGCTACGTCAACAACAACGCCCCCGGATGCCTGATTCGCGACCTGATGGAACTGGCGCCGCCGCCCGGGAAGCTGGCGGAAGTCTCGCACAGCTGGCAGACCTCCGTCGGCATGGAGCGGCAGTTCGGCACCGACATGTCGCTCGCAGCTGATTACGTGTTCACGGGCAGCCGCAACGAGCATCGCATCCAGGACAACGTCAACATCATCTACGACCCGGCGACCGGGCTGCCGTTGAACTTCAACGTCACCGCGAGCGGCCGGTTCATCAACCGGCCATACCCCGATTGGGGCGTCGTCGGCCTCTACCTGATGAACGGCTGGTCCAACTACAACGGGCTGCAGTCGGTCTTCACCAAGCGCATGAGCCATCGCTGGCAAGGAACGCTGACGTACACGTTCGCCACGCTCAAGGATGGCGACCCGCGGCCGCTCAGCGGGCTGACGGAAGTGCCGTTCCGCGTGAATGCCGCGTTCGGCGACGATTACGGGCCGGGCGTCACCGATCAGCGGCACCGCGCCGTATTCAACGGCATTTATGACATCGGGTACGGCTTTCAGTTGAGCGGCATCTACTTCTACGGCTCCGGCGAGCATTTCGCGGTGACGTCGGGCGCCGGCGTCAGCACCACGCTGATGGGCGCGGCGGGATCCGATCGGCTGCGCACGAACGGGACGGTTGTGCCGCGCAACGACTTCGTCGGCCTGCCGATCAAGAGGCTCGATATGCGGCTGCAGAAGCATGTCAAGGCGGGTCCGCATGTGGGTGCCGACGGGATCCTCGAAGTGTTCAACGCCTTCAATCGGGCGAACTACGGGGGCTACGTGACCAATGAATCAAGTCTCCAGTTCAAGCAGCCCTCGTCCAGTACCAATTTGTCATACGCGCCGCGAAGCCTGCAGCTCGGGTTTCGCCTGACGTTCTGATAACAAACCACGAAGACGCGAAGGGCACGAAGAATAGATTGTTCCCTTCGTGTTCTTCGTGCTCTTCGTGGTTCGTATTCGCGTTAGGATAACGCCGCATGACGAAGCTTGCGATGTCGCTCGTGATCGTCCTGGCGCTTGCCGGCGCCGCCGCGTCGCAGCAGGCGCAGCAGGCGCCCGCGGACCTGGGACACCTGCGGCAGATCATCCCCGGCCACTACGTCTACACGTTGAACAACAACAACCGTCTGTTCAACAGCGGCATCCTCGCGACCAACGACGGAGTACTGGTCTTCGACGCGCTGGAGTTCGAGGCCGTCGCGCGCGCGGAGCGGCAGGCGATTGCCGACACCATCAAGCAGCCGGTCCGCTATCTGGTGATGTCGGTCTTCCACGATCCGTTCAACGGAGCGAGCGCCGTGTACGCCGACGTCTTCAAGATCGCGCACGAAAACTATCGCGTTGGCCTGATCGATCAGATGCAACGCGGCAACGTCCCGGCGGATGTGCAGCGGATGCGGATGCCGGGCGCGACGTATCGCGATCGCATGACGTTCTATCTTGGCGGGAAGGAGATTCAGCTCCTCCACTTCGGCAACGCCCATACCAAGGGCGACACCGTCCTCTTCGTCCCGCAGGATCGCATCGTCTACATGAGCGAGGTGTTCTTCAACGAGGAATTCCCGAACATGGCGGGCGGCTACGGCGTGTCGTGGGTGAAGGTGCTCGATACGGTGCGGGCGCTCGACGCCGACATCTTCATTCCGGGCCACGGACCGATTCCCGACGATCCGAAGCAGACGCGCGCGGCGCTCGATCGCGCGCGGCAGATTCTCGTCGACGCGCGCGATGGCGTCCAGAGTCAGATTGCGCAGGGAGCGACCGAGGATCAGGCGGTCGCGGCCGTCAAACTCGATCAGTACTCGAAGCTGTTTGCATTCGGCAACCAGCGCGAAGTGGTGCTCCGGCGGATCTACAAAGAGCTGAAAGGAACGCTCCAATGAGGATGAAGACTCGCTCGTGTGTCATCGCCGGTGCGGCGACGATCCTGCTCGCGGCTTCAATCGGCGCGCAATCGCAGGCCGTGCAGTACGAGGCCGACGTCGCCTGGCCAAAGCCCCTGCCCAATCGGTGGGTGCTGGGCGGGCTCGGCGGCGTGTGCGTTGATGCGCAGGATCACGTCCTGATTCTGAATCGCCAGGACGTGGTCGACGGCGACCTGAACGGCGCACGACTCGCGCCGCCGCTCATCGAATTCGATGCCGCCGGGAACGTGGTCAATTCGTGGGGCGACCTGAAAGTGATGGATCCGCGCCTCCACTCGTGTCACTTCGACCCCGATGGCAACGTCTGGATCGCCGCCTCTCCATCCGGGATGGTGCAGAAGTACTCGCACGACGGAAGCAAGCTGCTGCTCACGATCGGAAAGAAAGGCGTGTTCGATTCATCCGACGGGACCGCGAAGGGCAAGCCGCTCAACTCGAACGCGGCGGCGTTCTACATGCCGTCGAGCATCTTCGTCGATCGGGGCAACGGCGACGTCTATGTCTCCGACGGCGAAGGCGCGGGCGGCAACCGCCGCGTCGCGGTGATGGACAAGACCGGCAAGTTTCTGCGGCAGTGGCAACCCGCAGACATGGAAACCGTGCACTGCCTGACCATGTCGAGGGACGGGCTCGTCTACGTCTGCAACCGCAACGGATCGCGAATCCAGGTGTACGACAAGATGGGGAATCTGAAGAAGACCATCCAGGTTCCCTGGACTCCTCTGACACCGCCTGCGGACGGCAAGATCACCCAGAGCGGCGGCTCGGTCGTGGCGATCGATTTCTCCCCGGATCCGGCGCAGCGGCTGCTGTTCGTCATCAATCAGAACAACTCGCAGATCGAGGTCATCGATCGCCAGAGCGGACAGAAGGTGTCGAGCTTCGGCCGCCCCGGGAGTTTCCCGGGACAGTTCAACCAGGCACATGGCATTGCCGTCGACTCGAAGGGCAACATCTATGTTGCCGAGAACCGCGGCAAGCGGATTCACAAGTTCCGGCCCCTGAGCGGGAGAACGTCTTAAACCACGGAGGTCACGAAGGGCACGGAGAATTCTTTTACTTCGTCACTTGACGCTCTTGATCCACTTCAGGATCGGGCCAGTCACGCTGTCGTCCGCGGTATTGGGCGACATCACTTCGGAAATGTGGCTGTGATCCTTGAACACGAGATACGCGGGGCAGTGACCCGCCTTGCACAGTTGATCTTTCAGGGTCTCGGCGAACGCGATGATGCTGGGCGGATCGAGCTCCGCCGTCGTGATCAGAAACGGCACCTTCGAGCTGACGAGACCCGACAGATTCGATCGCGCCAGTTGCGTTGCCGCATCCGGCTGTGACGCGCGTCCGGCTCCAGCAGCGGGCGCTGGTGCGGGAGCGGCGCCCGTCTGCGGTCCACACGGCGGGTTTGGACCTGCGCGCGGAGGCGTAGCCGGCAGGATGTTGAACGTGGCCGGCGACATGAAGATCACACCTTTGAGTCCCACACCTTTCGGACCGTAGAGTTCGGGATGACCGACATACGTGCCGGTCGGCACATTGCCGGCGGACTGTGCCCACAGGAACACGCGCGCCGGGTCGCCCTTGTAACCCGCGACATTCTGATCCACCCATCGAACAACCCTGGCGACGTCTTTGGCCGGATCGTCCCACGCGTTGCCGGGACGCCGCTGCATGAGTACGCCGACCATCCCGTTCTTGACGGCCCACAGCATGACGTTGTCGTAGAACACCTCATTCCCGGGAACATCCAGGTGCCTGTTGCCGGGTCCGCCGGGGACGTAGATGAGGACCGGCCGCGAGCCGCCCGGCTGTTCGGACGTGAACACATCGACCACGTTCTTGGGATCAGGTCCGGTTGAAATGTCTCGAGCAATGGAGACTCCGTGA
>QHWQ01000050.1 GCA_003222635.1 Acidobacteriota bacterium
CCGTTGTTCATGGACATCGCCATTGGCATCGCGGAGAACCCGCGGCGGAACATCATTGCGTGCATCGTGCCCGACGTATCGGTGTCGTGGTAGCAGCCGAGAATCGTGCCGTCGTCGAGGATCCGCTGCGCAATCGTGTTGAGGTGACCCGGATAGTCGACGGTGTGCAAGCCACCGCGCCGCGTCAGCACAAACCCGTGCAACACACCAATGGCTTCGCCCTGACGTTGGTACGTTCCGACGATGTCGCCCGCATCGTTGAGGCCGCGCGGGAATGTCGCACGAGCATCTGGGGCATCGACCAGTCGATATTGGGCCCCGCTGCGCAGGAAGCCGTGCTGCTGCCCCGCCGCATCGTTGAAGGTACCGACGACATCGCCCTGATGATTGATGCCCTGCGCGTTGGTGAGCGTGGCGCCGGGAACGTCGATCGTGCTGAAGACAAACGTGCTCGACGCCCGCGCGGGCGCCAGCATCGCGCAGACGCAGCACACACCCAGCCCTATTCGCGAAAAGATCCGCATATGGCCCTCCTTTGATTACGCCCGTGATTATTGGAAGGCGCTGGACTGCGAGTCTTTAGGAACCGATTAGAATTCGCTTGGTTTTCAGTCCAGAGGGGCCAAGGTGACCACTACATTCGGGCCGTTCACGCTCGACGATGCGGCGCGCCAGCTGTGTCGCGGGGCCGAACCGATCCATCTCTCGCCGAAAGCCTTTGATCTGCTGACACTGCTGGTCCAGCGCCGCCCAGGGGCGATTTCGAAATCCGACATCCTCGACACGCTCTGGCGCGACACCTTCGTCACCGAAGGCAACCTGGCGGTGCTGGTGAAAGAGATTCGCGATGCTCTCGGTGACGATGCGCAGCGGCCGGCGTACATCAGAACCGTCCAGCGATTCGGATACGCGTTTGCGGCGACGGTCGCCGAGCGGCACGCGTCCGCTGCGGCAGGTGTCGGCAGTGCCGTCGATGCGACGCGGCCCTCAATCGCGGTGCTGCCGTTCGCCAATATGAGTGCGGATCCGGCGAACGAGTACTTCAGCGATGGCCTCGCGGAGGAAATCCTCAATGAACTGACGCACGTTCCAGGGTTGAGAGTCATTGCCCGGACCTCGGCATTTGCGTTCAAGGGGAAACACGACGACATCCGCCGCATCGCCGAGGCGCTCGATGTCACGCACGTCCTCGAAGGCAGCGTGCGCAAGTCCGGCAATCGCATCCGCGTGACCGCGCAGTTGATCGCGGCGCGCGACGGCAGCCACGTATGGGCGGAACGCTACGACCGCGAGCTGGCCGACGTCTTCGCCATTCAAGACGACATTTCAGGCGCCATCGGCTCCGCGCTGCGAGTCACCTTCAGCGCCAGCGGATCAGCGCGCCGTCGATACACGCCGAGCCTGCCGGCGTATGACGCCTACCTGAAAGCTCGGTACGACTACGCCAGGGCCACGCACGAGTCAGCCGATCATCAGCAGCAGTGCCTCGAGGACGCGATCACGATCGATCCGAAGTTCGCGCTGGCCTACGCTCAGCTCGGCATTCTTTACTTTGCGAGGTACCGATGGGGGCTGCAGGCGGCGCACGACGTGGTGCCGCTCGCCCGCACGCATGCGAACGCGGCACTCGAGCTCGATCCCTCGCTGCCCGAAGCGCATAACGTGCTCGGCTGCCTGGCGGCGATGTACGACTACGACTGGGTCGAGGCGGACCGTCGGTTCCGGTTGGCCGTGGCGCGCGACGTGGTGCCGCCGCTACAGGTGCGCATCGAGCGCGCGAACTTCTTCCTCGCGCATGCCGGGCGCGCCGACGAAGCAATCGATGACCTGCAACACGCGCTCACCGAGGATCCCGTGAACGGGTTTACGCGATGGACGCTGGCGGTCTGCCTCCGCGCGCTGGGTCGGGATGCCGAAGCGGACGCCCGATACGAAGAGGTGCTGCAACTCGATGGCGGCATTCGATCGACGTACGCGGCAATCGTGTTGAGCGGCAACCATCTCGAGCGCGGCTCGATCGCCGACGCGCTCCGGTTTGCCGAAATCGGGTATACCCGCGCGCCGTGGCACCCGGTCGCCATCGGTCAGTTCGCCGGCATGCTGGCACGCGCAGGACGCGTGCAAGAGGCCGGCGCGCTGATCGCGCAACTGCAACCCACGGCCTTCGGCGCCCCCTTCGGTCTGGCGATGTATGCTCTCGCGGCGGGCGATCTTGAACGTGCGACGCAATGGCTCGAGAAAGCGATCGATCAGCGCGACATATGGGTCCCGTTTCTCCTGAGAGTCGGCAACGTCGGCGGCAGAGTGATTTGGACGAGCCCACGATGGCCACATCTGGCGAAGTTGATGAACGTCGAGTCTTAACCCGAGATCCGCCGATGTCGCGTTTCGTCCGCAAGCCAGACTGCGACGATCGTGATCAACGCCATCGCGAGCAGGTACGCCGCGATCGCGTTGCCGCCGTACGGTAAGAGCGCTGCGGCGATGAACGGCGACAGGCCGCCCGCGAATACGGACGCAAGCTGCGCTCCGAGCGAGGCCCCGCTGTACCGAACGCCCGCACCGAACATTTCCGCGAGAAACGCTGCCTGGGGACCGTACATCGGCGCTTCGCCAAACACCATCGGGACGATCAGGGCGACCCAGAGCAGCCGAACCGAATGCATCTCGATCAACCAGAAGAACGGGAATGCGAACACGGCGATGGTGATGGCCCCGAACAGGTACACGGGTCGTCGGCCAATGCGATCCGAAATCGCGCCGCACACCGGCAGTGCGATCAAGGCGCCCGCCGACGCGAGGAGAACGCCGTCCAGCGTGTCCTGCCGGCTTAATCCCGCGACCTGAGTTGCATACGCCAGCACGAATACCGTGAAGATGTAGAAACCGGAGTTTTCGGCCATGCGCATCCCCATCGTGAGCAGAATCTCTTTCGGATAACGGCGCACTGCTTCGGCAACGGGGACCGAGAACTCGCGACGAGCGTGCTTCAGCGATTCGAACACCGGCGACTCGCTGACCCGGAATCGAACGAGGAGTCCGGTCGCCACCAGAACGATGCTCGACAGGAACGGCAGACGCCATCCCCACGCCAGGAACTGAGGTTCCGGCAATCGGGACACGACAGCGAATGCCGCCGTCGCCAGAATCAGACCGGCCGGCACCCCCATTTGCGGCCAGCTGCCGTAGAAACCGCGCGCGTTGTCGGGGGCATGTTCCACCGCCATCAGCACCGCGCCGCCCCATTCGCCTCCAACTCCGAATCCCTGCGCAAACCGCAGCACCACCAACGCAACGGCAGCCCAGAGTCCCCACGACTCATAGGTTGGCAACAGCCCGATGCAGAAAGTCGCCAATCCCATAATCATCATCGTCAGCACGAGCATCGCTTTGCGGCCGATGCAATCTCCAAAGTGGCCGATGATGACGCCACCAAGGGGACGGGCGACGAAGCCCACGCTATAGGTCGCAAACGCCGCAAGCGTACCGACTCTCGCATCGAACGTTGGAAAGTAGAGGCGATTGAACACCAGCGCGGCGGCCGTGCCGTACAGAAAGAAGTCGTACCACTCGATGGTGGTCCCGACGAGACTCGCAAGGGCGATGGTGCGGATTGAGATCGGCCGGTCAGCCGCCGGCGACACGACCGGACTGACGAGGCCGTTCATCTCGGGGCGAAAGGCTACGCCGTCCACTTGAGACGGTCAAGGCCGGTATACACCTACCTGTTCGGGTGATGTGCGCGCGTTCCGGCGCGCGCACAATCACCACATGCTCACTGAATTTTCGAATCAATTAGCGGACGTCGTGGCGGCGGTTGCGCCGTCGGTCGTGCAGGTGCAGGGGCGGCGCTGGCGGACGGCCAGCGGCGTGGTCTACGCGCCGGGCGTCGTCGTCACGACGATCAAGGCGCTCGGTCGCGAGGATGGTCTCCATGTTCGCGGCGCCGAGGGCGACGCGCTCGATGCAGAGCTTGCCGGATGGGATCCAGCGACAGGGCTCGCACTGTTGAAGGCGTCCGGGCTCAACGCACCGGCGATCGGCGTCGCGAAGCAGCCCGCGCGCGTCGGACACATCGGGCTGGCGCTCGCGCGATCGTGGAGCAACAACCTGACCGCAAGCGCCGGCATCGTTTCCATCATCGGCGGCCCGCTTCGCACCGGGCGACGCCACTCGATCGATCGGGTGATTCGCACGACCGCGCCGATGCACGACGGCTTCGCGGGCGGCGCCTTCCTCGATGCGAGCGGCGCGCTCATCGGCGTCGCCACCGCATCGACGATTCGCGGCCTTGGCGTCGTCATTCCCTCGGACATCGCCTGGAAGGCCGCGCGTGGCCTGCTCGAACATGGGCGCGTGAAGAGCGGCTACATCGGAATTGCCGGCCAGCAGGTTCAGCTTCCTGAAGGCCAGCGAGCCGGGGGACGCGACGAGGCACTCCTGGTGATTGGCGTCAGCAGCGACGGACCGGCGGCGAAAGCCGGCGTGATGGTGGGCGACGTCATCGTGTCGTTCGACGGCCAACCCGTCACCTCGCCCGACGATCTGCTCGACGTGCTGACCGGCGAGCGCATCGGCAAGGCGGCGGCGGTTGGCATCATCAGGGGTGGAACGGCGCAGACGGTGTCGGTAACCGTCGGGGAGCGCGGCGCGTCTTAACGCTCGATGCGTCTCCTGCTGGTCGGGCGCCCGGACGAACGCGCGCGCCTGCGCGCCGAGCTCGACCACTCGTCATTCACCATCGCGGGCGAGTTCGCCACGCTCGCCGAGGCGCGGGCATCTCGAGTGGAAGCGGACGGCGTGCTTCTTGGTGCAGGGCGGGGCTTTACGCCCCGCCAGATCGACGACGGCGATCAATTCGAGGAGCCGCTCACGCCGCGCGAAATCGAAGTGCTCGAGCTGCTCGCGGAGGGCCTGCCCAACAAGACTATCGCCGCGCGGCTCGGCATCAGCGACCAGACCGTGAAGTTCCATGTCGCCGCCATCTGCGGCAAGCTTGGCGCTGCCAACCGCACGGAGGCCGTCCGGCGCGCCATCCGCCGCGGCCTAGTCTCGCTGTGATTCCACCGGCGTGACCCGGATCACGCGCCGCTGGCCCGCGCGAATCACGGCGACCTCGACCACCGCGTCAATCTGCTCTTCTCCGAGCACGCGATGAAGATCATCGACGCCACTGACGGCCACGTCGCCAAACGAGACGAGGATGTCACCCTGCTCGAGGCCGGCTCGCGCCGCGGGGCTTTCCTTCTCCACCGACGCAATCCGCACGGCGGACGAGATGGCCATCTGGTTCGCGCGCGCGAGCGTCCGCGGCACGTCGATGTTCTGGCCGGCGATGCCGATATAGGCGCGGCGAATGCGGCCGTCGCGAATGAGTCGCGACGCGACGAAGCGCGCGGTGTTGATGCCGATGGCGAAGCAGAGTCCCTGCGCCGGGCGAATCATCGCGGTGTTGATGCCGATGACCTCGCCGCGCGTCGTCACGAGCGGTCCGCCAGAGTTGCCCGGATTCAACGCAGCGTCTGTCTGGATGATGTCGTCGATGAGGCGTCCGGATTGCGAGCGCAGCGACCGGCCGAGCGCGCTGATCACGCCTGACGTGACGGTGTGCTGGAAGCCGTACGGGTTGCCGATCGCGATCGCCACCTGGCCGACGCGTACGCGGCGTGAATCGCCGAATCGCGCATAGGGCAGGTGTGCGTCCACGCGCAGCACTGCGAGATCCGTGCCCGCATCCTGCCCAATCACGTCCGCACGCAGGGACCGCCCATCCGGCAGGATCACATCCACCTTCGCCGCGCCATGGACGACGTGATGATTTGTCAGCACGAGACCGTCTGGTGTAAAGATGACGCCCGATCCGGCGCCCGCATCGCCGCGGTGGACGTTGACGACGGCGGGGCCGACGCTTTCGACGGCGCCGATGACCGCCTGCGAATAGGCATCGAGCGGTCGACATGTGTGACCTCTCCCACCACCACGACGACTTCGGCTTCATCGTCGACGTGCCGGAGATCCGCGTGTTGATCGATGAGACGCGCCGGCTGTCGCGCGAGATTCGCGACCACGCGCGGCGGGTCGAGGCGCTGCGGCCGGCGTTTTCGCGCCTGCTGGCGGCCGACGGCTGGCTGCCAGATGAGTTCGCGCGGCCGGATACGCAGAGCGGGATGGGCGGCGGCATCGGCCAGTACGCGCTGTACCGCGACGAGGCCGGCGAGCTGTGTCTCTTTTCGCTCGTCGTGCCGGCGGGATCGTCGACGCCGGTGCACGATCACCTCGCCTGGGGGCTCGTCGGCGTCTATCGCGGGGCGCAGCTCGACACGACCTATGCGCGGCTGGACGATGGGCGCGATGAGACGAAGGCGACGCTACAGGTTTCGGGCCAGCAGACGGTCAGCGGCGGCGACTTCTATACGCTGCTGCCGCCGGATGGCGACATCCATTACGTGAAGACCGTATCGGAGGGACCGTCGGTGTCGATTCACCTGCTCGCCAACGATACCGGCTGCGTGCTGCGGCACAAGTACGATCCCGACGCAGGTACCGTCGTCGCATTCAGGTCGCGCTATTCGAACGTCGCTTGCCCACCCGATTAGCGTGTCGGCCCGTCGGCCGTCGGATTGTCCGGCTGCCTCGTGCTCGTGTTGCCGATGTGATCGGCCCACCGGTTCGCGTCATTGCCGCCGGTGTTGCTCTCCGGCACTTCCGGCAGCATCGCCGCGTTCCATGCGAGCCACTTTCTCTCCAGCGCCTCGTAGACGTCCTTGTGGCGGTCTTTCAAATTCGCGCGCTCCATCGGATCGTCGGCGACGTTGAAGAGGAACGTGTTCTCGCGAATCTTGAGGTACTTCACATCGCCGTCGCGCACGGCGCGCTGCGCGTTGCCCTTGTAGCGCCAGAAGAGCGTGCGGCGCACAGCCGCGGAATCGCCGCGCAGCACCGGCAGCAGACTGATGCCATCTGGCGCGAATGCGGGATCCGCGTCAGCGCCAGCCGCATCGAGCAGCGTCGGCAGCCAGTCCATCGACATCGCGACCTGATCGCTCGTCTTGTTCTTCGGCAGCACGGCGGGCCATGAGACGATCGCGGGAATCCGCAGACCGCCTTCCAGCAGTTCCGTCTTCCTGCCGGTGAACGGCCACGTATCGGCGAAGCGCTCGCCGCCGTTGTCGCTCGTGAAGATGACGATCGTGTTGTCGGCGATGCCGGCGGATCTCAACGCCGCGGCCACGCGCTTCGTCGCCCGGTGCCTCCCACGGCCAGTGCGGCGCGTTGAAGTGGAGGCTGATCAGAAACGGCTGCCGCGCTCGTGCATATCCGTTGATCACGCTGACCGCGCGATCCCCGAGCAGCGTCGTCAGATAACCCGCCTGCCGCACGGGAACATCGCCGTCCCAGAGATCCGGCTCCTGACTGCCCGCGTTGTGCGAGTAGTAATCGACGGCGCCGCTTCTGAAGCCGAAGAAGTGGTCGTAGCCGCTCTTCAATGGACCGAACTTCGGCAGGTAGCCGAGATGCCATTTCCCGATGAGCGTCGTCCCGTAGCCGGCCTTCCGCAGCAGCGATGGCAGCGTCGGATGCTCCGGCGGCAGGCCGACATCAGGCGCGGCGTTGGTCAGCGGCTCCTCGAGGCCGACACGCAACCGGTATTGATAGCGCCCTGTGATCAACCCGACACGCGTGGCCGTGCAGACCGCCGAGTTGGCGTACGCCTGAAGAAGTCGAACACCGTTGGCGGCGAGCCGATCGATGTTCGGCGTGCGCACGTCCGGCCGTCCATAGCACGCGACGTCCGCGTAGCCCATGTCGTCGGCCATGATGAAGACGATGTTGGGGCGGCGTCGCGTCTGCGCGGCGCCGCGGTGCGCGGCGACGAGCGACATGGAGCCCAGAGCGGCGACCCGCAGCATCTGCCGGCGCGAGATGTTCGGCGACATGGCCGGAAGTCTACACGCGGTAGCGGGCGACGGCGGCATCATTCCATTCAATGCCGGCGCCGGGGCGATTGGGGATGATGGCGTGGCCGTCGCGGATTTCGATTGGGTCTTTGAGGATGGGCGACGCCCAGTCGACATATTCGAGCCAGTCGCACGTCGGCGTCACCGCGAGCAGGTGTGCGCTGAATTCGGGATAGAGGTGCGACGACATGGGCATCCTCGCGCGCTGCGCGAGCGCGGCGGCTTCGAGCCACCCGCTGACGCCGCCGATGCGCGCGAGGTCGGGCATGGCGTAGTCGCACGCCTTCGCGGTGAGTGCCTCGCGCATCGCGTTCGGCGTGTCGAAGTTCTCGCCAATCTGGATCGGCGTCGCGAGCTGGCTCGTCAGCGTCGCGCTGGCCGAGTAGTCGTCGTGGCGAATCGGCTCCTCGATCCAGGCGAGCCCTTCTCCGTCGAGCGCGCGTCCACGTTCGAGCGCCTCGTCGACGCTCAACGCCTGGTTGTAGTCCGTCATGACGGTCGTGCCGCTCGGCACACGCGTGCGGACCGCGTGCAGCGCGGCGATGTCTTCAGCAAGCGTGGCGTAACCAAGACGCAGCTTGATTGCCGTGAATCCGCTTTCCGCAAGAAGCTCCTCCGCTTCGTCGGCGAGCGCGCCGGTATCCATCAAGCTCAATCCATTGCTGTTATACGCGCGAATCGGACGGACGCTGCCGCCGAGCAGCTCGACGAGTGGAACGCCTTTCGCGACGGCCATCGCGTCCCAGCAGGCCGCATCGAATCCGGCGAGCGCCATCGTCACGATGCCGTGCACGCCGAGCAGGCGGAAATGACGCGCGAGCTTGGCGTTCAGATCCGCGGGGTTGATGCGATCGCCCGCGACGTGCGCCGCGGCCTCGCGAACGATCGACTCGACGCCGGCGGTCGCGCCCGGCAGATAACAGAAGACATACGCGCGACCGGTGATGCCCTCGTCGGTATCGAGATCGATGAGGACGAGCGGCGCGATGTCCATCCGCCGCGCGCTGGTGCCAAGGGCGCGCTTCATCGGCACGTGCACCACGGTCGTGCGCACCGAGCGGATCGTCAACACGGGACCGGGAGTCATTTTAAGGACGCGCGGGGTGCACATCGTAGGAATCTGCTGGGGAACGATCAACATGTGCAAACGGACCTGGGATTTTGCGACATAATGCCGCCCTTCAACGCTGCAACCCCGGGTTGTCGCACGACGGAAAGGACACCCTATGAATCCGCGCAGCATGACGCTGCGTCATCTGGCCCGCGCGCGTTCGCCGCTCCGCGTGCCCGCACTTCGCGGTCGTCATTCTTCGCGAGCGGCGAGGTTTGCCTGGACCGCTCCGAGAGCCACCTATGTCATCTGCACCACGCCCCGCTCGGGAAGCTGGCTGCTGAGCGATGGGCTTTCCTCCACGGGCGTCGCCGGTCGCCCCCGTGAATGGTTCAATGTGTTGGAGGAACAGCAGCACTACGCGCGCTGGCGCATGGCGCACGACACCGACCTCGGGTTCCACCGCTATCTGCAGCTCGCGCGGCTCCACAGCACCACGCGCAACGGCATCTCCGGAATCAAGCTTCACTACTACCAGTTTGCGGGGCTTCCCGACAGGTTTTCGCTCTTCCCCGGCCTTCGCGGGTTGACGCCGGACCAGCTTCTCACGCGCCTGTTCCCGAACGCGAAGTACATCTGGCTCACGCGGCGCGACAAAGTGCGGCAGGCGGTCTCGTTTCTGCTGGCGTCCACCACGGACGTGTGGTGGAACGTCGCGGGCACGCCGTCGGGCAGGCGGGCGGCAAGCGATCGCGAGCCCACGTTCGACGCCGCCGCCATCGAACGCATGGTGCGTGTGTTCACGCGAAACGATGCCAGATGGCAGAACGTCTTCGAGAACCACGGGATCGAGCCGTACGTTGTGCAGTACGACGACCTCGCCGCCGATTACGAGGGCTCGATCGCCGGCGTCCTGCGATGGCTTGGCGTGCCGGATGCGGACGCCGTCACCATTCCTGCCGCTCGCCTCGAGCGGCAATCCGACGCGCGCAACGAACAATGGGCGGCGCGCTACGAGGCCGAGCGGTCCGAGTCGCCGCCCGCCACGCCCGAACCCGACACCTCCGTCGATCCACAGCGTGCGCGCATTCGCCGGCTGTTCGCGACTATACCGCCCGCGTGGAGACAGTGGATTGTTCAGAGCAAGCGGCGCGCGGTGCCGGATGACGAGATCGTTTCGGTCCTGACGCGCCACGGGTACAGCAGAGGGATCGCGCGCTCTGAGATCGAGAGATTGACGGCGGGCTGACGATCCGTAACGCGATTCCATGGAGGGAGGAGACATGGCGATGCACAAGCTTCCGCTGGCCGACGGTTCCTGGACCCACCCGAGTTACGACCGCCGAGTGCGAGGCACGACCTATCTCTGGGGCTCTGCGGGCATCACGAAAAACATCACGTTCCAGCGGCCTCTGCACTTGCACATCCGCAACGACGCCTTCGGCGAATCGATCACCTTCGGCACGCCCCTGGCGCAGTGCCTCATCCGGGAGTAAGCGATCTCAATTGGAGGGACGATATGGGAACAGCCAAGCCCGTAGCCCTGAACGTCCGGGCATCTCAGGCATCACATCTCTGCTTCGAGACCGGAGGAATTCTGGGTGAGCTGGAGACCGAGCTCGGCGCCAAGGCGTACGGATTCGATTTCGCGAAGTTTCACGCCACGCTGGGCTCGCTGCCGACGGTCCCCAGTCATCCGGCGCGCCTGCTCTACGACTTCCTGCAGATCCAGGCGTTCACCACGAAGTTCACGCTCGCGTCGCTGCGAGCGGAAACGAACAAGACGACGCTGAACAGGGCAATCAATTCCCGCGCGAACGCTTTTTATGCGAAGTACGCGAATGCACCCGCCATCATCGCGAAGATGAACACCATGTATTCACCCTCGATCTCAGGGTCCAAGCCCAACCGCCTGGACATCCTGGCCTCGATCTCCGAAACGCAGATGCTCCAGCTTCGCAGCGCCTATCTGGCCGACGGCCGAACCAGCGTCGTGAGAAATACCGAGAGCACGCTGCACTCGATGCTCTCCACGTCGGGCAGCGCCACCACCACCGGTCTCAGCGACGAGAAAGACGTCAGCATGGCTGTTTCACCGGGGACGTTCTTGGCGCCCCCCGCGGCCGGCCTCGCGTCCATCACGGTGGCGGGTTCCAGGCCGGTGGAGGAGGCGGTTCACATGGGCATCGAGGACCAGCACACGACGAGCTCGAGCGAAGCGACCGACGACCAGACAATCGTGAACACCGACTACGGCTACCGGATTCCGTTTCTCGAGAACCTCGCCCAGTACGAGCGCGCCCAGATCAGCCTGATCGACGAGCAGTTCGGGCAGTTCATGTACGGTCAGAACCTGCCTTACCTCGCGGCGGTCTTCGCCAACGAGCTCATGGTCATCGACAGCGACGTCTTTCGAACGCAGATCGCCTATCTCAATACCATCCTGATGTCGCCGATCGAAGGCATCGTCACCGGCATTTACAAGAACCCGGGCGACGCGGTGCGCGCGGGAGAGCCGGTCGTGCGCGTGGAGAACAACGCGACCGTCCTCCTTCTCGCCACGCTCGTGTATCGCGGCCCGATCGCCATCGGCGCGACGCTCGACGTGAGCACGCAGCTTTTCGATGCGGCAGGCCCGCCGACGTCGATCTCGGGACCGATCGTGTCGGTGCGCGGCCAGCTCGAGGACGATCACTGGGAGGTCATCGCCAAATGCAATAACCTGGACGGCGCAGGCAAGCCTATCCTGCCGCTCGGCTACCACTTCGATTTCGACGACACGACGGTCACCATCACGTAACGCGGTAACCGCCCGGGCCCCGGACTCGATCCCGGCGAGTGGGACGTGTCCGGCGTGACGGATGTCGCGGATGAATTCGCGCCGCTCGATCCGGGCGCGGCCGACCTGCTGTCCTCGGCCGGTTGGGAAGGACTCTCCGATCCCTACAGCGTGCAGCAGGGAGGATGGCTGCTCGGCGCGCTTTCTATCGACCCCTACACGAACGCCCCGTTGTCCGAGTCGTTGCTCGCGCCGTTCGTGGGCGCCGACGTCGATCCGTACACGAACCTTGCGGCGGACGCGAACGCGAATCCTTTTGCGGGCGGCATCAGCATCGATCCGTACAGCGGCCTGCAGCCTGCCTCGTTTTCAACCGGCTCGCCGATCCTTGCGTTCGGGATCGACGCGAGCGCCACGGGCGCCCCGGCAATCATCGGCCAGCAATCGCTCTATGATCAGAACGGCAACTGGATCGGCACTCAATACATTTATGACAACGGCAGCAGAGACGACGTGATGTTCGACGGCAGCACTGTC
>QHWQ01000051.1:0-2240 GCA_003222635.1 Acidobacteriota bacterium
GATCGGCGTCAATCTGAAGGACATGATGGGCAACATGTTCCAGGGACGCACGAAATCGCGCCGGTTGAAGGTCCCCGAGGCGCTGCAGCATCTGCTCGCGGAAGAACAGGGCAAGCTCGTCGATATGGAGTCGGTGAGCCGCGCGGCGGTGCAGCGCGTCGAGCACGCCGGCATCATCTTCATCGACGAGATCGACAAGATCGCCAGCCGCGATGGGATGGCCGGCGGCGGGCACGGCGGCCCGGACGTGAGCCGCGAAGGCGTGCAGCGCGACATCCTGCCGATTGTCGAGGGGACGACGGTGAACACGAAGTACGGGATGGTGAAGACCGATCACATCCTGTTCATCGCGGCGGGGGCGTTTCACGTCTCGAAGCCGTCGGACCTGATTCCCGAGCTGCAGGGCCGCTTCCCGATTCGCGTGGAGCTCGAGCCGCTCACGCGGGACGACTTCGTGCGCATCCTCACCGAGCCGCGCAATGCGCTCGTCAAGCAGTACACGGCGCTGCTGGGAACCGAGGAGCTGACGCTCAGCTTCACGCCGGACGCCATCGACCGCATCGCCGACTTCGCCGCCCGCGTCAACGACGCGACCGAGAACATCGGCGCCCGCCGCCTCCATACGGTCATGGAGCGGCTGCTCGACGAACTCTCCTTCGAGGCCCCCGATCTGGGGCAGAAGACCGTGGTGATCGACGAGGCCTACGTCGATCGGATGTTGGCGGATATCGTTCGCAACGAAGATCTTTCGCGATACATCCTGTAGTCCGGCTATGGCCCACGGCTTGCCTTATGCCCCGCTGTACGCCGTTTAAACGCCTGATTCCAGACAAAAATGTTCTATAGTGAAGGCTCTACGACATCATCGTACGGAGAGAGCGGCGATCGCACGAAATCGCAGGGGATCGCTGCGAAAGGCGATTCAGACACATTTGTTGATACAGGCAGCTCTCAGATCAGGAATGTAGGAGACCCCATGCCCGCCGCCAAACCAGGACCCGACGCCACCGTTGTCGCCCGCGACGCCCGACGCCTGTCGACGCTCCTCGAGGTCAGTCAGGCGCTCTCGGGCACCCTCAACCTGAAGTCGTCGATGCAGCGGGTTTTCCAGATTCTCATCCGCCACCACGGGGTCGTTCGCGGCATGGTCACGCTGCTGCGCGAAGGGGAGCTCCAAGTCGAGGCGATCGAAGGGTTTGACGACCGCGCGCGCAACATCAGCTTCAAGGTCGGCGAGGGGATCACCGGGCAGGTCGTGCAGAGCGGCAAGCCGATTGTCGTGCCGCGCGTCAGCAAGGAACCGGAGTTTCTGAACCGGATGCCGCGGCGCGCCGACATTGCGCGCCACGAGTTGAGCTTCATCTGCGTGCCGATCATCGTCCAGCGTCAGACCGTCGGCACGCTCGCCATCGATCTGAAGTTCAAGGCGGAGCGCGACTACGAAAGCAGCGTCAAGTTCTTCGGCATCGTCAGCTCGATGATCGCGCAGGCGCTCAACGTGCAGCGGCTGGTCGAGGAAGAGCGGCGGCGGCTCGTCGACGAGAACACGCACCTGCGGCAGGAGCTGCGCGAGCGCTACGACTTCTCGAACATCATTGGCACGAGCGGACCGACACGGCAGATGTACGAGCAGGTCGCGCAGGTCGCGCAGACGAACACGACCGTGCTCATTCGCGGCGAGTCGGGCACCGGCAAGGAACTGATCGCGCACGCCATTCACTACAACTCGCTGCGCGCCAAAAAGCCCTTCGTCAAGGTGAGCTGCGCGGCCTTGCCGGACACGCTCATCGAATCGGAGCTCTTCGGCTACGAGAAGGGCGCGTTCACCGGCGCGAACGCGCGGAAGAAGGGGCGGTTCGAGCTCGCGGAAGGCGGGACGATCTTCCTCGACGAAATCGGCGACATCAACCAGAGCACGCAGGTCAAGCTGCTGCGCGTGCTGCAGGAGCGCGAGTTCGAGCGGCTCGGTGGCACCGAATCCGTGCGCGTCAACGTGCGCGTCACCGCCGCGACGAACAAGGATATGGAGAAGGCGATCGCCGAGGGCACCTTCCGCGAGGACCTCTATTACCGGCTGAACGTCTTCGCGATCTTCGTGCCGCCGCTACGCGATCGGAAGGCCGACCTGCTCCTGCTCGCGGACCACTTCCTCGAGAAGTTCTCGCGCGAGCATGGGAAGGTCATCAAGCGGATCTCCACGCCGGCGATCGACATGCTGATGTCGTATCACTGGCCCGGCA
>QHWQ01000051.1:2432-11723 GCA_003222635.1 Acidobacteriota bacterium
GCAGTCGAGTAACGAAAGGCGCGAAGACGACTTAAACCACGAAGGACGCGACGGCCACGAAGTAAAATTTGTCTTAACTTCGTGAACTTCGCGTCCTTCGTGGTTAAAAAACGAGCGTCGTGGTCTTCGTGGCTGATCGTCTTCGTGGCCTTCGTCGCCGCAGCCTGCGGTAAGAAGGGCCCGCCGCTCGCCCCCATCGTCCGTATTCCGGCGCCTGTGTCGATGATTCAGGCGCAGCGTGTCGGCGCCGAAGCGTTCATCACGGTCACCGTCCCGGCGAAAAATATTGACGGCTCGATGCCCGTGGACATTGGCCGCATCGAGGTCTACGGCTACACGGGACGCCGCCCGCCCTCGAATGCGCAGTGGGTGTCGGTCGCGGATCTCGTCGCCACGATCCCTGTCATTCCGCCGCCGTCGGCTGGTGCTCCTCCAGCAGACACGACGCAGCCGCCGGATCTGTCGAAAGGCGCGCTCACCGGCACGATGGTGACGGTGATCGATACGTTGACACCACAGAAGCTGGTGCAGGGCAGAATCCCCGAAGAGCCGCGGCGCGGACGCGGCGCGCCGGTCACGCCGATCGTCAACACGAACGAGCCGGACGTGTTGCGCCGCTTCTACATGGCGATCGCGTTCAGCGAACGCGGACGCCCAGGTCCGCCGGGAACCGCCGCGGAGTTTCCGCTGGGCGAAACGCCGGAGCCGCCGGCGTTCGTCAACGCGTACTACACGGAAACGATGATGGACGTCGAATGGCCGCCTTCCGGCGGCATCATCGGTTTCCTGTTCAACAACGCGCTTCCACCGGCGGGACCGGTCATGTACAACGTCTATCGCGAGATCGCGCCCGATCCGTTTGCGCTGCCCGACGCAACAGCACAGGTGCCGTGGGCCGGCACGCCGCCGACTCCGATCAATCCGGCACCGCTGGCGACGACGAGCTTCATGGATTCGGTGGAGTTCGATCGGGAGCGCTGTTATACGGTGCGGCCCGTGCGCGGCACGCCGCCGAACATGGTGGAAGGTGATCCGTCGCCGCCCAACTGTTTCATCCCCGTCGATCTGTTTCCGCCCGCGCCGCCCGCGCGCCTGGTGGCCGTCGCGGATGAAGGCGGCATCAGCCTGATCTGGGAGCCGAACGCCGAGCCCGACGTGGTCGGCTATATGGTCTTGCGCGGCGAGGCGACCGATGCCACACTCCAACCGCTCACGCCGACTCCGGTAACTGAACCGCGATTCCGTGACACGCACGTCACCGCCGGGAAAAAATATATGTACGCCGTCGTCGCGCTCGACTCCCGCCTGCCCGTCGCGAATGTGAGCGCCGAGTCGAACCGCGTGGACGAAACGGCGCGTTGATGAGGTCATCATGAAACTCTTCGTAGATTCCGGCAGCGTGAAGGATATCGAGGCGCTCGCCTCCATCGGCATCCTCGACGGCGTGACGACCAATCCGTCGCTGCTTGCGAAAGAAGGCGGCGACTACCGGCAGATCCTCAAGCGGATCTGCGACATCGTGAAAGGCCCCGTGAGCGGTGAGGTCGTCGCGACCGACTACGCCGGCATGGTGCGCGAGGGGCGCGACATCGCGGCGATCGACGAACACATGGTCGTGAAGGTCCCGCTGACGAGGGACGGCGTGACGGCGTGCAAGACGCTGTCGGGCGAGGGCATTCGCGTCAACGTGACGCTGATCTTCTCCGCGCCGCAGGCGTGGCTCGCGGCGAAGGCGGGCGCCAGCTACGTGAGCCCGTTCGTCGGCCGCCTCGACGACATCGGCAACTCGGGGATGCAGGTCGTCCGTGAGATCGTCGATCTGTTCGACAACGCCGATTACTCGACGGAGGTGCTCGTCGCCAGCGTGCGCAATCCGACTCACGTGATCGAAGCCGCACGGCTCGGCGCTCACGTGGTGACGGTGCCAGCGCCGGTGATCGATTCGCTGTTCAAGCACCCGCTCACCGACATCGGGCTGGAGAAGTTCCTGAAGGATTGGGAGAAAGCCCAGGGCGCAAAAGTCTAGGGGACAGCGCCTCAATGGACGACGTTCTCGCCGATCTCGATCGGCGCGCGGAGCTGGGCGGCGGCGAGGAGCGGCTTCGCCGCCAGCGCGAATCGGGCAAGCTGACGGCGCGCGAGCGCATCGATCTTCTCTTCGATCCCGGCACCTTCGAAGAGATCGACAAGTACGTGACGCACCGCTGTCTCGACTTCGGGATGGCGGAGCAGGTCATTCCGGGCGACGGGGTCGTCGCCGGCCACGGCCGCATCGGCGGCCGCCTCGCCTACGCGTTCGCGCAGGACTTCACGGTCTTCGGCGGATCGCTCTCCGAAACCAACGCCGCGAAGATCGTGAAGATCATGGATCTCGCGATGAAGATGGGCGCGCCGGTCATCGGTCTCAACGACTCGGGCGGCGCGCGCATCCAGGAAGGCGTCGCCTCGCTCGCCGGCTACGCCGACATCTTTCTTCGCAACACGCTCGCGTCCGGCGTCGTCCCGCAGATCTCCGCCATCATGGGCCCCTGCGCGGGCGGCGCCGTGTATTCGCCCGCGATCACCGACTTCACGATCATGGTCAAGCGGACCAGCTACATGTTCGTGACCGGTCCCGACGTGATCCGCACGGTGACGCACGAACAGGTGACGAAGGAGGAGCTTGGCGGCGCGACGGCACACAACGAGCTGAGCGGCGTCGCGCACTTCGCGGTCGAAAACGATCAGGAATGCATCCTGCTGATCCGCGAGCTTCTCTCGTTCATGCCGGGCAACAACCTCGACGACGCACCGCGCGCGACGACAGCGGATCCCGTCGAGCGGGGAGACGAATCGCTCGAGAGCGTCGTGCCGGCGGCGCCCAACCAGCCGTACGACATGCTCGACGTGATCCACGCGGTCGTCGACGACCGCTACTTCCTCGAAGTGCACGCGCACTTTGCGAAGAACATCCTCGTCGGCTTCGCACGGCTCGGCGGCCGGTCTGTCGGCATCGTCGCGAACCAGCCGGCGTATCTCGCCGGCACGCTCGACATCGACGCATCGGTGAAGGGCGCCCGCTTCGTCCGCTTCTGCGACGCGTTCAACATTCCGCTCGTCACCTTCGAGGACGTGCCGGGCTTTCTGCCGGGGACCGTGCAGGAGTGGGGCGGCATCATCCGTCACGGCGCCAAGCTCCTCTTCGCGTTCGCGGAAGCGACGGTGCCGAAGCTGACGGTCATCACGCGCAAGGCGTACGGCGGCGCCTACTGCGTGATGTCGAGCAAGCACATTCGCACCGATCTGAACTTCGCGTGGCCGACCGCGGAGATTGCGGTGATGGGCGCGGAGGGTGCGGTGAACGTCCTCTACAAGCGCGAGCTCGACGCGGCGGCGGACGTCAACGCCGCGCGCGCGGCCAGGGTCGCGGAATACCGCGAGAAGTTCGCCAATCCCTTCATCTCGGCGCAGCGTGGCTTCATCGACGAGGTTATCCGGCCGCATCAGACGCGCGCGAAGTTGATCAACGGGCTCGCCACGCTCGAGACCAAGCGCGACAAGAACCCGCCGAAGAAGCACGGCAACATCCCGCTGCACGTCCGGCTCGCTGATGAAGCCGTGCACGTTGGCGGCAACCCGCCGGGCGAAAGCTATCTGCGCATCGATCGCATGATCGACGCGGCGAAGCGTACGGGCGCGGATGCCGTGCATCCGGGCTACGGCTTCCTGGCGGAGAACGAGGACTTCGCCGCGGCGTGCCGCGACGCGGGGCTGACGTTCGTCGGCCCGACGCCGGAAGTGATCGCGCGCATGGGCAGTAAGACCGCCGCTCGTCAGGCGGCGATGGAGGCCGGCGTGCCCGTCGTGCCTGGAACCGAGGAGCCGCTCGGCGTCGACGTGCCTGACGCGACGATTGCGGGCATCGCCGAGCGCGTCGGCTACCCGATCATGATCAAAGCCGTCGCCGGCGGCGGTGGCAAGGGGATGCGGGTCGTCTCGAGTCCCGAGGAGTTGTCGAGCGCGATTCGCGCGGCGCGCTCCGAGGCGCAGGCGTCGTTTGGCGATCCCGCCATCTATCTCGAGCGCCGCATTCTCAATCCGCGTCATATCGAGGTGCAGCTGCTCGGCGATCGGCACGGCACCGTCATCCCGTTCGTCGAGCGCGAGTGCTCGATTCAGCGTCGTCATCAGAAGGTGATCGAGGAGACGCCGTCGCCGGCCGTCAGCCGTCCGCTGCGGCTGCGCATCACCTCTGATGCCGCCGCCATCGCGCGCTCCGTCGGCTACACCAACGCGGGGACGATGGAGTTCCTGTTCGACGAGAGCGGGCACTTCTATTTCCTGGAGATGAACACGCGCCTGCAGGTCGAGCACCCGGTCACGGAAATGGCGACCGGCATCGACCTCGTGCAGTGGCAGATTCGCATCGCGCGCGGCGAGAAGCTGACGATCGATCCCGACACGGCGCTCAAGCCGCGCGGCCACGCGATCGAGTGCCGCATCTACGCGGAGGACGCCGACGCCGGCTTCATGCCGTCGCCGGGCCACATCGCGGCGCTGCGCGTGCCGAGCGGACCCGGCATCCGCGACGACAGCGGCGCGGAAGCCGGCGGCGACGTCCCGATCTTCTACGATCCGATGATCTCCAAGCTGATTGCGTGGGGCGACGATCGTCCGCAGGCGATCGCGCGCATGCGCCGCGCGCTCGCCGAATACGACGTCCTCGGCATCAAGACGACGGTGCCTTTCTTCCGGTGGATGCTGGAGCAGCCGGATTTCATCGCAGGGAAGTTCCACACGGCGTACCTCGATGACATCCTCCGCTCGCGCGCCGGCGCGCCGTTCACGACGGCGGATGACGAACGCGTCGAGGTCGCCGTGATCGCCGCCGCGATTGCGCAGCTTACCCGCCCGCCCCACCAGCCTTACCCGCCCCGCCCGCCCCAGACTGCGAGCGCCTGGAAGGCGCGAGCCAGGACAGAGAGCCTGCGCGATTGACCATTAACGTGGACGCCAACGGCCGTCGATACGCGGTAGAGGTGACACCACGCGATGGCGCATTTCTTGTCTCCATCGACGGCCGCGAGCGGGAGGTGGACGTCAAGGAAGCAGGCGGCGTCCTCTCCTTATTGATAGGCAACAAGAGCTACGTGGTTTCGATCGCTGGAAGCACGGTGCACGTCAACGGCGTTCCCGTTGAGGTGTCGATCGCGCCGCTGCGGCCGCTTGGCCCGAGCGCAGTCGAGGGATCTTCGGCGGGGACGGGTGCCGGACAGCGGACCGAGGGTCCGCAGCAGGTGACCGCGCCCATGCCGGGAAAGATCGTGAAGCTGCTCGTCAAGCCCGGCGACCGTGTCGAACCGCGTCAGGGACTCGTCGTCGTCGAGGCGATGAAGATGGAAAACGAGCTCAGGGCGAGGGCCGCGGGAACGGTCAAAGAGGTCCGCGCGATTGAGGGGACGACGGTTGAAGCGGGTGCCATACTGATAGTGCTCGAGTGAATTTTCGAAAACTCTTCACTATTCACCACCATCCTCTGACGAAGAGGACGCGCCGCATCGTGCGCGGCATCGTGGCGACGTTTGCCTGCGCGATTGCGGTCATCCTGGTCACCAGCATTACGGTTGACCTGGGACCAGCGCTGCGGCAGCGGGCGGAGCAGGCCGGCACCAACGCCCTCAAGCGCCCGATGCACATCGGGCGGCTGTCCGTGCATCTCTGGCGCGGCAGCTTCGTCGTCGAGGACTTCGTCATCGAAGGGCTGACGCCGAAGTCGCGCCCCTTCCTCACCGCCAAACGCATCGACGTGTCGATGCCGTGGACCACGCTCTTCACGCGCCAGGTCGTCTTCGATGCGATCCAGATGACCGACTGGGACATGTACTTCGAGCTGAACGCCGACGGCACGCACAACTTCCCGAAGTTCAACACGGACAACAACCGGCCGAAGAGCGCGTGGACGACCACGCTGCAGTACGTGCGCGCGTCGAGAGGGCAGTTCACGTACGACGATCACGGCACGCCCTGGAGCACGGTGGCGCGCAACCTCGACGTGACTGTCGCGAGACCGGCGGACGAGTATCGCGGCCAGGCGCGCTTCAGCAACGGCACGGTGAAGATCCAGAGCTACGAGCCGATGCGCGCCGACATGGCGACGAGCTTCCGCATCGTCGACGGCAAGATCATGCTCGACCGCATCGATCTGACGACCGACGGCGCGCAGTCGCAGCTCACCGGCGTCGTCGACATGCGGCAGTGGCCGGAGCAGATCTATCGCATCAAGTCGAAGATCGATTTCCCGACGGAGAAGGGCATCTGGTTCGCGCACGACAAGTTCACGGTCGTGGGCACCGGAGACTTCACCGGCACGTTCCATCTGTTCAAGGAGAATCTTTCCGGTGGCCGCACGCGCACGGGACGCGAGCTGAAGGGCGACTTCTTCGCGCCGATGACGGGCGTCAACGCGTATCGCTTCGACAATCTTCGCGGCTCGGTGCTGTGGGTGCCCGAGAAGATGGAGGTCACCAACGCCACCGCCACGCTCTACGGCGGCGATGCGGCGTTCAGCTACAAGATGGCGCCGCTCGGCGTGAGCGGCATGCCGGCGAAGGCGACCTTCGACGCGCAGTGGACGAACGTCGATCTCACCGAGTTCACCAACTTCCTGGAATTGAGAGGTATCCGCCTCGCCGGACGCACGAGCGGGCACAACCTGCTCGCATGGCCGCTCGGCAAGTACGCGCTGCATCGCGGCGGCGGAGAGCTGCGCGTGGAGGCGCCGGCCGGCACCGAGCTGATGGGGACGCGCATGCCGCTCGAGCGGATCGAGGCGCGCGAACGGCTCGGCAAGATGTGGGGCCCGTTCGACAATACGCTGCCCACCGAGCCGATTGCGATCGAGGGGACGATCACCTACGCGTTCGATGCTGACGGCGTCGACCTCGGCCCGAGCCACTTCGCGACGCCGAGCACCTTCGTCGAGTTCGAGGGCCGCACCGCCTACGGCGACGACGCGCGCATCCCGTTCCACGTGAGCAGCGCCGACTGGCAGGAAAGCGATCGCCTGCTCGCGGGCCTGATGACCGCGTTCGGCAGCCCGACCAACGCGATTCCGATCGGCGGCTACGGCACCTTCGACGGCGTGATGACCGATCGGTTCAGCAATCCGCGGATCGAAGGCACGTTCAACGGCGAGCGGATGCGTGCGTTCGACGTCGACTGGGGCGTCGCGAAGGGAGCGGTGGTCATCGAGAACGCCTACGCCGACGTGAAGGACGTCGTCATCGCGCGCGCCGATTCAGAGATTCAGACGACCGGCAAGTTCTCGCTCGGATATCCGCGCCGCGATGGTGGCGAAGAGATCAACGCGATCATCCGCATCATCAAACGGCCGCTGGTGGATCTGCGCCACGCCTTCGCGCTCGACGACTATCCCGTGGAAGGTCTGATGTCCGGCGAGTACCACATCTACGGCCCCTACACGCGTCCGTTCGGCTTCGGCACGATGGCGATCGTGGGCGGCACCGCCTATCACGAGACGTTCGAGACCGCGACGGCGAGCCTGCGCCTCGAAGGTGAGGGCGTCCGTCTCGATAACATCGTCGTGTCGAAAGGCGGCGGGCGAGGGACGGGCGCGGCCTACGTCGGCTGGGACAGCACGTATCAGTTCACCTTCGACGCGCAGCGCATTCCGGTGGAGAGCCTGACGATCGCGCAGTCGCCGGGCACGCCGGCGCTGTCAGGCCTGCTCGATTTCACGGCGGCCGGCAGCGGCAGCTTCGACCTCCCGCGCTACGACGTCCATGCCACCGTGCGCGACTTCTTCGTGGCCGACGAAGGCATCGGCACCGTCACGGGTGATATCAACATCGGCAACGACGTGATGGCGCTCAAGCTCGAAGCCGCATCGCCTCGTCTCGCCGTGTCGGGCACGGGAACGATCGCGTTGAACGAGGCGATGGATGCCGACCTGTCGTTCACCGTCTCCGATACCTCGCTGGACCCGTATCTCCGCGCGTTCGATCCGCAGCTCTCGCCCTATACGACCGCCGTCGCCAGCGGCAACCTCCGCGTGGTCGGCGAGCTCGACGACATCGATCACCTCGTCGTCGATACGACGGTGGACACGCTCGATCTGCGCCTCTTCGACTATCGCCTGCGCAACGCGGTGCCGATTCGGATGGCGCTCGATCGCCATTCCATCCGCGTCACCGACATGCGGTTGATCGGTGACGAAACGCAACTCGATGTCTCGGGCGTTGTCGACCTGCACAACGAGCGCATCACGATGCGCGCCAACGGCGCGGCGAACCTCGGCATCCTGCAGGGGTTCGTCCCCAACATCCGCAGCACCGGTCAGGCGACGCTTGCCGCGACGCTCGATGGCCCGATGCGCACGCCGGTTGTCACGGGCACGATGACGATCGAGGACGGCCGCATCCGTCACTTCGATCTGCCGCACGCGCTCGAGAACATTTCCGGCGTCGTGCGCTTCGACACGCGCGGCGTCACGCTCGACGAAGTCACCGCGAAGCTGGGCGGCGGTCCCGTTCGCTTCGGCGGGCGCATCGGCATCGAGGGCTATCGTCCGGGCCGTCTCGACGTGACGATGAGCGGGCAGACCATGCGATTGCGCTATCCGGAGGGGATGCGCTCGGTCGTCGACGCGAACCTGAACCTGCAGGGGACGATTGAAGCGATGACGCTCTCCGGCGCGGTGAACGTCCGGAGCGCGGTCTACACGCGGCGCTTCGACACGGGCGGCGGTCTTGTCGATCTCACCGGCAGCGCCAGCGGCCAGGGTCCCGCGTCCATTCAGACGACCATTCCGCTGCGCTACGACGTGCATCTGAATATTCCCGGGACGCTGCGCGTCGAGAACAACACGGTCCGCCTGGTCGCCAACGCGGATCTCGATCTGCGCGGCACCTACGACCGGCCGGTGCTCGTCGGCCGCGGCGAGGTCGAGCGCGGCGAGTTCAACTTCGAAGGGAAGCGCTACGTCGTCACGCGCGGCACCATCGACTTCAACAACCCGGCGCGCATCGAGCCGTTCTTCGACATCCAGACCGAGACGCAGGTGCGCGTGCCGAGCCAGACCTACCGCGTGATGGTGCGCGTCACCGGCACGATGGCGCGCTTCACGCCGACCTTCACGTCCGACCCGCCGCTCACCGAGGTGCAGGTGCTCAGCCTGCTCTTCAGCGATGTGGCGCCGGGACAGGATGTGGAGTTCAGCCAGTACAGCGCCGTGACGCCGCAGGAGCAGCTGCTGCGCGAGCGCGCGGCGCGCGCGCTGACCGGCGCGCTGAC
>QHWQ01000052.1 GCA_003222635.1 Acidobacteriota bacterium
ATGTAGCCTTCGTACTCGTCCCCGACCTTGTCCGCCATGAAGCGGACCTTCTTCCACTGCAGCAGCTCGCGCTCGGCATCGTCCGCGCGCCGCTCCATCTCGGAGGTATGCCTGGCGACGTCCGGAAGCGTCTCCTCGAGCTCCTCGCGCCGCGCCTCCGTCACCGCTCCTCGCCGCGATTCTCGCACGCTGCGATGCACGACCAGGTCGGGATAGCGGCGGATCGGGGACGTGAAATGCGTGTAGTGCTCCGCCGCGAGGCCGAAGTGCCCGAGGCTGAGCGCGTCGTACCTCGCCTTCTGCATCGTTCGCAGCATCAGCGCGGCAATCGGGCGCTCTTCCGGCGTGCCGCGAATCCGATCGATCAGCTTCTGGAAATGTTTCGGCCGCACAGAGCGTCCGGTCGCGCCGAGGCCGTAGCCAAGCGGCTCGATGAACTCTTCGAATTCCGCGACCTTCTTCTCGTCCGGCGGCTCGTGGATGCGATGCAGCGAGGGCATCCCCTGCTCGACGAGGTGTTCCGCCACCGTCTCGTTCGCCAGCAGCATGAACTCCTCGATGAGACGATGCGCGACGTTGCGCTCCGCGGGGACGATCGCTTCGATTTCGCCGTACTCCGACAGGATCACTTCCGTCTCGGGGAGATCGAAATCGATCGAGCCGCGCCGCCGGCGACGGGTGTTGAGAATCTCGAACAGCTCACGCATCAACTCGAAGCGCGGGACGAGCTCTTTGTACTGCGCGATGGCGGCCGGATCGCGGTCGGTCAGGATGGCGTTGACGGCCGTATAGGTCATCCGCGCGTCGCTGTTGATCACGCCGTCGTGCATTTCATAGCGGACGACGTTGCCGCGGCTGTCGACCTCCATCAGACATGACTGCACGAGCCGATCGACATGCGGGTTCAAGCTGCACAAACCCGTCGCCAGCTCCGACGGGAACATGTGAACCGCGCGTTCCGTGAAGTAGACCGACGTCCCGCGCTCGAAGGCTTCCCTGTCGAGGGCGCTCCCTTCCTTCACGTAATGCGACACGTCGGCAATGTGCACACCCAGCCAGTAGTTCCGGTTCGGCAGCTGCTCCAGCGTGATCGCATCGTCGAAGTCGCGCGCGTGCTCGCCGTCGATGGTGACGGTCGTCACATGACGGAAGTCTGTGCGGCGTTTGATGTCGGCGGGCTTCACCTCGCCGCCGAGGCGGCGCGCTTCCTCGACGGATTCGTCCGAGTGCGCGTCCGGGATGTTGTGCTTGCGGATGATGATCTGCGTGTCGACGCCGGGGTCGTTGACGTTGCCGAGCACTTCGACGACGTCGCCGACCGGCCCGCGTGCGGCGGTCGGCCAGCGGCTAATCTTGACGACCACCATGTCGTCCGGTTCGGCCGACAAGCTGCGTCCCGACGGGACGTGGATGTCCGCCCTGATGCGGCGGTCGAAGGGAATGACGTAGGCAAGACCGCTCGCGTCCGTTTCGAAACGGCCGACGACGCTGTCCTGCGCGCGCTCGACGATGCGAACGATGCGCCCCTCGAGACCCTTCGGCGTCTCGCGTTCGATGCGCACCGCCACACGGTCGCCGTGCATGGCTTCGGTGAGGTTGGCCGCGGCAATGTAGATGTCTTCCCCTGATTCGGGCACGACGAAGCCGAAGCCCGAGGGATTCACCTGCAGGCGGCCTTCGACGAGCCGCTCTTTGGTGACATTGCGAATCTGTCGTGATGGCATTTATGGAACGAGCGCGGCCTGGACGTCTCCAACGTTCGTGCCGGTCGGGCCCGTACGCAGCAGGTCGTCAAGCGCGCTGAAGAAGTGATAGCTGTCGTTGTTACTCAGAAAGGTTTGCGGATCGAGACCAAGCGCTGCCGCGCGTTCGGCCGTGGTTGGATCGACCACGGCCCCGGCAGCATCGGTCGGCCCATCGATCCCATCGGTGCCTATGCTTCCGAATACCAGCCCTGATGAAATCATCGCGAGGGCAAACTCCTGGTTCCGGCCACCAAGCCCATTGCCTTTCACGACGACCGTCGTTTCGCCGGCGCCGACAATGCACGCGGGACGGGGCAACGTCGCGGCGGCGCGGCCGGCATCCTCGGCAAACGCGCGCGCGGCTTCCCGCGCCTCGCCGACGATCGGCCGCTCGATGACATGCACGTGATACCCGCGCGATCGCGCTTTCTCCACCGCGCCTGCAACGGCCGTCATGCGTCCACCGATGATGTGCGCAATCGATCGCGCGATGCGAGGATCATCCGGCTTCGGTGTCTCGTCAATCTCGCCGCGACGGCCACGTTCGAGCAGCGTCACAACCGCCGATGGATAAATGTTGCGACCACCTCGCCGGTCGAGCACGGCGAGCGCATCCGCGAACGTGCTCGGATCAGGAACCGTGGGACCGGAGCCGATGACCGACAGATCGTCGCCGACGACGTCCGAGATCGCCAGCGTGACGACGTGGCCCTTGGTAGCGGCGGCCAGTCGGCCGCCTTTGATCGCGGAGAGATGTTTGCGCACGGCATTGAGCTCGTCGATCGTCGCGCCGCCTTTCAGCAGCTGACGAACGGTCTGCTGTTTGTCTTCGAGGGCGATCCCTTCGCCGGGCAGCGCCATCAGCGCCGACGCGCCGCCCGACAGAAGCACGACGAGGAGATCCTTCGGCGCGGTCGCCGCGGCCACATCGAGCGCGCGGCGAGCCGCGCGCACGCTTCGTTCATCGGGCACCGGATGCGCCGAGTCGAACCACTCGGCGCGCGGCGGCAATGCATCCGGACGCGCCGGCCCGATGCCCACCAGAAAATGGGGTCGGGGGTCATGTAAAGAGGACAGTGCTTCGGCGAACGCGTTCAGCATTGGCCCCGCAGCTTTGCCGACGGCAACGACGTGGACGCGCGAGGCAGCCTTCAAACGCTCGACGAGCGACGCGTCAGCCAGCGCGGCGCGAACGAGACGTCCCGCGTCGGCAGCACGCACGGCGGCGAAGAGAATCTCGCGGAGGTCGGAACGAAGATGTTGAACGGAACGGGTCAGTGAATGTGTCGGGGGTCGGACCAGGCGGAAAGGCCGGTGACGATGTCGAACTGTCGGAGGAGGCGGCTGACAACCTGGTCGGCGTCAGCGGTGGTGCAAAGGCGATCGAGCTGCGACATCACCTTGGTGAGCGCTTTCTCGACGTCGGCGACGGCGCCTTCCGAGTAGAACTCACGCTGCTGATCGAGGCAGCGTTTGCACTTCGCAAATTCTTCGCGATAGAAATTGGAGACGGAATGGAAAGCAGGATCGCACCGCGGGCGAGTATCGGCCAGGAAGCGTGACAAACGGTTCCTCGACGCAGCCATATCTGGGATTTCTCTCAGTCTAAGCGGGCCGTCCGGAACTGTCAACGCCCGCCGTCGCGCTAGGCGCTTTGGCGGGAAAGGACGCCATTTTTTCACTTCAAGCGCGCGTGACGCGATGCGGCAAACCCGCCGGCGGCGCCCACCACCATCCCGCCCACCACCACCAACCCGACCATGCGGCTCGGAAGGAACTGCAGCGAGGCGCCATCGAGCATCGCCGCCAGGTCGCCTCCCCACCACGCACGCACGGCCACGAAACCGAGCCAGAGCAACCCGATGGCGACGAGCGCCCCGAGGCCGCCTTGAAGAAACCCTTCGGCGACGAACGGCCCGCGAATGAACGCGATCGGCGAGCCGACGAGCTTCATGATTTCGATCTCATCGCGCCGCGCATGAAGACCCAGCCGCACGACTGCCGCCACGGTGACCGCGGCGGCCAGCGCCATCAGCAGCGCGAGCGCGAAGCCGGCGCCGCGCACCGCGTTCAGCCCGCTGGCGACGCGCGCGAGCCATTCACGGTCGTAGCGAACGTCCGCAACGCCTGGCATCGCGGCGATCCGCTTCACCAACTCGTCCGCGCGGCCTGTCTGCTCGGCTTCCGGCCGCACGCGCACTTCGAGCGAGGCTGGAAACGGGTTGTCGTCGAGGTCGTTGGCCAGCGACGCGAGGTCGGCAAACTGGCTCTTGAAGCGCGACAGCGCCTGCGCCTTCGAGACGTATTCCCGTGCCGCGGTCATGCCGCTCTCATCGAGGGCCGCCTCGATGGCGCCCCGCTGCTCGGACGAGGCATCGTCTCGTAGAAACACCGAGAACTCGCTGGCCGTCGTCAGCTGCGACACAAGACGATCGACGTTCCATGTCAGCAGTAGCAGCGTTCCGAGCACCACCGCCGCGAGCGTGATCGCGAGGACCGCAAAGATCGTCGAGCGTCCCGACCTCCAGAAGCTGGCCCACGCCTCGCGCAGCGCGTAATCGATCGCTCTCATGCGACTTCGACGATCTTGCCCTGATCGAGGGTAATCGTGCGCCGTCCGACGAGGCGAATCAACTCGCGATCGTGCGTGGCGACGAGCACGGTCGTCCCGCCAGCGTTGATTTCACGCAGCAGGTTCATGATTTCGAGCGACAGATCCGGGTCGAGGTTGCCTGTCGGTTCGTCCGCGAGGATGAGCGCGGGATCGTTGACCAGCGCCCGCGCGATCGCGATGCGCTGCTGCTCGCCGCCCGAGAGATCGCGCGGATACGCATTGATGCGATGCTGCAGCCCGACCCACTTGAGGACCTGAAACGCGCGGCGCCGCTGCTGCGCGGCGGGCACGCCGAGCACCTCGAGGACGAAGGCGACGTTCTCGAATACCGTCCGCGAGGGGATGAGTTTGAAGTCCTGGAAGATGAAGCCGATGCCGCGGCGATATTCCTGGATGTCGCCGCGCGACAGCTTGGTGAGGTCGTGGCCGTTGACGAAGATCTCGCCCTCGCTCGGCTTCTCCTGACAGAGGAGCAGACGGAGCAACGTCGACTTGCCGGCGCCGCTCGGGCCGGTGAGGAAAACGAATTCGCCTTTGACGACGGTGAGAGATAGATCCTGCAGCGCGTACAAGCCGCGACTGTAAAGTTTCGAGAGGTGGTGCGTCTCGATCACGCTCGATTACGCTGCCTGTGCACCCGGGCGCGGCGTTGCTTGTCCGGTAGGATGAACCCAGTATCGCATTAAGGCCGGTAGCTCACAAGCTCGACTCTCACGCGGCCGAAGCCCGCGTCGAGGTCCAGCAGCACCGGGACGCGGTGCGGGTCGTTGCTGAGCCAGAGCGTCGATACGACCGGCTGACGATCCTCCACCCGGCGCTCGAGTGTCGGCGTGATACGGATGGCGTCAATGCTCGTTCCTCCCGCGGAAATGCGTTCCACGCCGTCGACCGCCAGCTCGACGACAACGTTCCGTCCAGCTTCGTTCACCGGAAATCGCACATGGTCGCCGGCCCGTAACGGCAGCGTTCGCGCGTAAAACAGCGCGGCAATGGCGTCGCGCGCCCGCGGCGACATCGGCAGCGTCACGGCGCTCTCGGCACTCGCGTCGGCGACGGTTCGCCCGGAGCGAACGACGTGTCCCGGCTCGTCGAACACAAATGCGCGCGTCACGTGACGGGGTCGTCGCTTTCACCACGAAGCGGAACTGAGGGCCCTCGACGCCGATCGAGATGTCACCCGCCGACAGGTTCACGCCCGCTCCTCCCCAATTGACCTTGTATTGCGCCAGCTCGCCGACCTTGAACGGAACACTCCCCGGCGCGGGCGGCTCGAGGATCGCCGTGGCGGCGAGGCGCGTTTCCAGTTCCGGCGTCCACACAAGCTCGTAGATCACGCCGTCCGCAAGGCGGGCACGCTCTTGATAGGGTTCAGTGGGTTCAGAGGGTTCAGAGGGTGCAATGGGTTCACGTGTAACCACGAACCGCACTCGCGCATCGTGCAGCGCGGCGAGCGCTTCGCGCGATGGGAACGTATTGATCGTTTCCGCAAGCGGACGATAGAAGTCCGGCCGCTGACCGCTGTATCCGTTGACGATCGGACGCCGATGCTCCAGCGACTGGACCATGGCGGGCGTCGCATCAATGTCCAAACCAAGCGGGAGCACCGCGACGGGACCTTGTGCCGAATCCTGCGCGAGCCACTGTCCGACGTCTGTGTGCAGCGACGGCGCCGCTGCCAGCATCGGCGGGACGTACAGCCATTCAACCGCCGCGACGGCCACGAGCACGATGGCGATGCGCGGATCGATACGGCGAATGCCGTGCGCGGCGAGCACGCACAGCGCGAACAGGACGAGTACCGAGAACCTCGCCGGCGCGCGGATCGCGGACAACCCGAACACGAAGCGGTGCACGGCGGCATAGAACGGCCGGACGCCGTCGGGACCGAGCGAGAGGACGAAGCCGAGCACGGCGATCGCGATCATCGCGAGCACCGTTGCGCGTGCATCGCCGCGCCAGCCGCGCCACGCGCCGACAAGCGCCAGCGCGATGAGCACAAACCCGGGAAACAGCTCGCGCTCCGGCCCTTGCGGATGCAGAAGGCCCGTGCGCCCATAGAGCACGTTGCCTGGCGGCACCTGCACGTAGCTCGAGACAATGGCCGCATTCCGCCCCGCCTCGTACAGGTTGCGACCGAACCCTTCACGCTGCGCGACGTTGGCGTAGAGAGCCGCGACAGGCGCAACGAGCACGGCCGCCAGCGTGGCCGCGTACGCCAGCCGCTTCAACACCGCGGTGTTCCGCCAACGTCCGATGCCGACCGCCAGCGCGAGACCGCCGGCGACGAGCGCAAGGCCGCCGATGATGCCGTAGTAGACCGACGAGATCGCCTGCAGCGCCGCTACCACGCCGAGCAGCACGACATCGCGCGTGCGGCGGCCGGCCATCAGACGATGGAGAAAGACAAACGTCAGCGGCAGGAAGTAGAGCGACTGCAGCTGCAGATGAATCAGGTGCGCGAAGCGATACGAGCCGAATCCCCATGCCAGCCCGGCGAGATACGCGCCCGGCTCGGTGCCCACCACGCTGCGCACCAGCAGGTGCATCGCCAGCGCGCTGGCGACGAGCGACGCGAGGAGCAGCGCGTTGTAGCAGAGCACGACGTCATGCGTGATCGCGTAGAGCGGCGCGAGCAGCACGCTCTGCAGCAGCAGGTGATCGGAATACGCCAGCGTGCCGCGCGCGGGATAGAAGATGTTGGCGTTGAAGACGGCGCCGTTCACCAGCGCCGCGGGATTCGAGAGGACCGTCTGCATCCCCCAGCCGAGAATCCACAGATTGAGATAGGGATCGCCCGGACCCGTCGTCGCGCCGAGCAACGATCGTGGATGCAGCACGAGCGGCCACGTCGTCACCACCGCCGCGGCAAGGTAGACACCGAGCGGCCGCAGCCAACGCATGATCAGCTCTGGAGTTCGCGCCTGAGGAGCTCGTTCGCCAGTCTGGGGTTGGCCTTGCCGCCGCTCCCCTTCATCACCTGGCCGACGAGGAAGCCGAAGGTCTTCTGCTGCCCGGCGCGATACTGCGCGGCCGCGTCGGCGTTGCTCGCGATGACATCGCGAATGATCGCGACCAGCGCGTCCTCGTCGCTGTTCTGCGCGAGCCCTTCGGCGGCAACGATGTCTTCGGCGGACCGGCCGCTCTCGTACATCTTCGCGAAGACGTCCTTGGCGATCGCGTTGCTGATCGTCCCGTTCTCGACCAGCGCAATCAGGCCCGCCAGCGCGTCCGGACGCAGGGGCACCTGCGCGACGTCGAGGCCGCGTTCCTTCATCGTCCGCAGCAGCTCGCCCATCACCCAGTTGCTGGCGGCCTTCGCATTGCCGCTCGCGGCCGCGACCTTTTCGAAGTAGTCCGCGAGGCCCGCGGACGCTGTCAGCACGCCGGCGTCGTAGGCAGGAAGTCCGTATGCGGCCACGAAACGCTGACGCCTCGCCTCCGGCAGCTCCGGCATCGTCTGCTTCACCGCGGCGACGCGGGCTTGATCGACGACGAGCGGCGGAAGATCGGGCTCCGGGAAGTAGCGATAGTCGTGCGCTTCTTCCTTGCTGCGCATCGACAACGTGCGCCCCGCGGCTGAATCCCACAGGCGCGTCTCCTGCATCACGCGTCCGCCGCCCTCGAGCAGATCGATCTGCCGCTCGATTTCGAACGCGAGCGCCTTCTCGACATAACGGAACGAGTTGAGGTTCTTGACCTCGGCCTTGGTCCCGAACTTCTCCTGGCCCGCGGGACGCACGGAGACGTTCGCATCGCAGCGAAGGCTTCCCTCCTCCATGTTGCCGTCGTTGACGCCGATCCAGACGAGGATGTCGCGCAGCCGCTCGAAGAACTCCGCGGCCTCCGCGGCCGAACGCATGTCGGGCTCGGTGACGATTTCGATGAGCGGCACGCCGCTGCGGTTGTAGTCGATGTAGGTCCGGCGGTCCGAATCCGGAAATCCCTCGTGCAGCGACTTGCCCGCATCCTCTTCCATGTGGATGCGCGTCAGGCCGACGTGTTTCGCGCGGCCATCGACGGAGATGGCGAGGCCGCCGCGCAGCGCCAGCGGACGTTCGTACTGCGAAATCTGATAGCCCTTCGGCAGGTCCGGATAGAAGTAGTTCTTGCGCGCGAAGATCGAAAGCGGTTGAACGTCGCAGCTGAGCGCGAGCGCCGCCTTGATCGCGTAATCGACCGCGGCGCGGTTGAGGACAGGCAGCGCGCCCGGCATGCCGAGGCACACGGGGCACACGTGAGAGTTCGGCGGCGCACCGAACGCGGTGCTGCAGCCGCAGAAGATCTTCGTGCGGGTCTGCAGCTGCGCGTGGATCTCTAGGCCAATGACCGGTTCGTAGTCCACCTACACCTTCGGACCGGCGGCCTTGACCGCCGGGTCAACATCCTTCTCGAAGGTCTTGAAGTTCTCGACGAACATCGCGGCCAGCTTGTTCGCCTGCGCGTCGTAGGCCGCCTTGTCGGGCCACGTCGTGCGCGCGTCGAGGACGCTGTCGGGTACGCCGGGGCACGTCATCGGGATGTCGATGTTGAAGATCGCGTGTTTGCGGTACTGGACATTGTCGAGCTGCCCGGTCAGCGCCGCCGTGAGCATCGCGCGCGTGTAGGCGATCTTCATGCGCGAGCCGACTCCCGGAGGGCCACCCGTCCAGCCCGTGTTCACCAGCCACACACGAGAGTTGTGCTTCGCGATCCGCTCGCCGAGCATCTTCGCGTAGACGTTCGGATTGAGCGGCAGGAACGGCGCGCCGAAGCAGGTGCTGAAGGTCGCCTTCGGCTCGGTGACGCCGCGCTCGGTGCCCGCTACCTTCGCGGTATACCCGGAAAGGAAGTGATACATGGCCCCTTCCGGCGTGAGTCGCGCAATCGGCGGCATCGCGCCGAAGGCATCGGCCGTCAGCATGACGATGTTCTTCGGGTGACCGGCCATGCCGGACGGAACCGCGTTGGGAATGAAGGAGAGTGGATACGAGCTGCGCGTGTTCTCGGTGTACGTCATGTCATCGAGATCCATTTCGCGCGTGTCGGGGTCGAGCACGACGTTCTCGAGTACCGTTCCGAAGCGGCGCGACGCGTCCCAGATCTGCGGCTCCGCTTCCTTCCGACGTTCGCCGAGCAGTGCATCGACAGCACGCCCTTGAGCGGCAGCTGGTAATTGAGAATGGTGAAGATCGACTTCTTCATTTCGCCCGCGTATTCACTGCCCGCGATGAGCACGAGCTTGCGTCCGTAGTGCACGTAAATCGCGGTCTCGGTGCGCGATCCGTGGCGCGCCGGGTCGGCTTTGAAGCCGGGACAATCAATCACCGTGTACTCAGGCCGATGCGAGGCGCGCTTCTCCGGATCGAGCTCGGGGATGAACATGTTGCGCACAAACAGGTTGTGCCACGCGAACTCGGTGACGATGCGGACCGGAACGCGGTAGGCCGGATCCGCGCCGCCCCACGCGTCGAGGACGTAGAGCTCCTTGTCCTGGACGTAGGTCATCATGTCGCGGTGCAGCGCGTCGAAGTTCGCGTCGCTCAGCGGCTTGTTCATGCCCCAGTTGATGTTCTGCTCGGTGGTCGGCTCTTTGACGGTGAACTTGTCCTGCGGCGACCGTCCGGTGTGCTGGCCGGTGCGCGCGACGAGCGGGCCTTCGGAGGCGAGAATCGCCTCGTTGCGGCGCACGGCAATTTCGTAAAGAACTGCCGGGCTCAGGTTCCAGTGGACGCGTCCGGATCGAACGATGCCTAGGGCCTCGAGACCGTGCGCCCGCTCAACCTGTGTGCTCATTTCCAACTCTCCTGCGTGCAAAAAGGCGGACTAACAAAAACCGGATCGTACTGTATAGTTGGAGCCCCGGTAAAGGATAGAACCGCTCCGGCCGTATTCCATGAGCAGAACGCCTCCTCGGCGGGCCCCCTCGACGGTCGCCGGCGCCAGCGCGCCGCTGGCGCCCCTGTCGAGAGATTCGCAGCTGGCGGCCGAGATCAAAGGTCTCGTCACCGGCGGCGACCGGGATGCGGCGCGCGAGCGCTACGGTGAGCTCGTGGCGCGTCAGCAGCGGCGGGCCGTTCGCATCGCGTATCAGTATCTGCGCGACGCGCACGACGCCGACGAGGCGGTGCAGGATGCCTTCATCAAGGTGTTCACGCACATCACCAGCTACCGCGAAGACCTCCCGTTCGAAGTCTGGTTTACGCGCATCCTGGTGAATGCGTGCCTCGACCTGCGCAAGTCGCGCGCGCGGCGGCTGCGGTGGGCTGTGCCGATGTCCTCGACGTCCGATACTCCGGTCGTCGATCCGGCCACCCCGGAGCCGACACCCGAGCAGCGGCTGGTGTCGAGGGAGCGCACGAACCAGATTACGGCGGCCGTGGATTCCCTCCCCGATCGCCAGCGCACGGTGTTCACGCTCTGCCACCTCGCGGAGCAGACGACCGCGGAGGTGAGTCAGGCGCTCGGGTTGAGTGAAGCCACGGTGCGCGTGCATTTATTCCGGGCCGTCCGCAAGCTGCGGCGGCTGCTGGAGCACGGATGATGAAAGTGAATCACCTCTCCGACGATCGTCTCATCGAGCTCAGCATGCTCGAGGCGGTGTCCACCACCGAGCAGCAGCATCTGTCTGCGTGCGCGCGCTGCGATGCGCGCCGCGTGCGTCTGCAGCGGATGCTCGACGATGTCTCGGATACGGCGACGGCCGCCGCCGACGCAGCGTTCCCGCCGGAGCGGCTCGCACGGCAGCACTCGCGCATCCTTGCCCACTTGCAGCACGAAGGTCGTCCCGCGCGCGTCATCGCGTTCCCCGCCGGCCACGCGCAGCACGAGCCGACCGTCTCGCGCACGCGCGCCGGCTCCCGCTGGGTTGCTGCCGCCGCCGTTGCCGGCCTCGTCGTCGGCGTCGTTGCCGGCCGCTTCGGCCACGATTACGGCCGTCCCGGCGCGTCCCGCGTCATCGTCGCGCGCACCGCGGAGGAGCCGGAGCTTCGCGCCACCGGAACGACGGCGACGATCCGCGAGGTGTCCGCGTCGATCTCCGACGACGAATTCCTCAACCAGATCGAGATCGCGATCGACGGCCCGTCGGCCGCCGCGCTGCAGCCGATTGACGACCTGACCCCGCGAGCATGGGACGTTCGCTAGACCCTTGCCGCCGCTGATCTTCCGCAAAGGGCTCGATCTCAAGCACGAAGTCGCAGAGGTCCTCTCCGAGAGCTATCACAGCGATCTCGTCACCTCGATCAAGGACCGCGACTACCGCTACGAGTCCGGGCGGCTGACGATTCACCTCGCCCGCGAGTTCGGGTTCTGCTACGGCGTCGATCGCGCCGTCGATTACGCGTATCAGACGCGCAAGCGCTTCCCGGACCGACCGGTCGTGCTGACCGGCGAAATCATCCACAACCCGCACGTCAACGAGCAGCTGCGCGCGCAGGGCATCAGGTTTCTCACCGACCCCGGCGAATCGATCGACGCGCTGACGCCGAACGACGTCGTTATCCTGCCGGCCTTCGGCGTGACGATCGAGCTGCTCCAGCAGCTCGAGCAGCGCGGGTGCACGCTGGTGGACACGACTTGCGGCTCGGTGCTGAACGTCTGGAAAAACGTGAAGCGCTACGCGGCGGACGGCTTCACATCGATCATCCACGGCAAGTACTGGCACGAGGAGACGCGCGCGACGGTCTCGCAGGCGTCCAACGGCGGCAACGGACACTATCTGGTCGTGCTCAATCGCGAGGAAGCGGAGGTCGCGTGCCGCTACATCCGCGGCGAGGGAGACCGCGCCGCGTTCCTCGCGCGCTTCGAGCAGGCGATCTCGCCGGGCTTCGACCCCGACCTTCACCTCGTGCGCATCGGCTGCGCCAACCAGACGACGATGCTCAGCTCGGAGTCGCTCCAGATCGGGGAGATGTTTCGCGCGGCCATATCCGACCGCTACGGCGAGGCGGAAGAGGTATGGCGCTTTCGTGCCTTCGACACGATTTGCAGCGCCACGCAGGACCGCCAGGACGCGGTGTCGGCGCTGCTCGACGCGCAGCCGCTGGACCTCATCATTGTCATCGGGGGCTATAACAGCAGTAATACGTGCAATCTGGCCCGGATTTGCGAGCCGCGGCTGCCGACTTATCACATCGCCGAGCCCGATTGTCTGCTGTCGTCCTTCGAGATCCGGCACAAGCCCGTCGGCGCCAAGGACGAGCGGATATCGACCGGGTGGCTTCCGCAGGGTCGCAGCATCGCCCTGGGCTTGACGTCGGGTGCCTCGACGCCCGATAACCTCATAGGGACGGTCGTCCGACGTCTGGACGCCCTCGTGAACTCCGCCTTCGGGCTATCCAAGTAAATAAAACAGCGTCGCCGGGCGTATTCTCCGTCGAGTCAAACCATGAGCTTTTCAGCCATTTCCGGGCGGCGCGCCGCCCTTGTCGCGTGTGTGGTCGGTGCCATGTTTTGCGCCCCTCCTGCGTCCGCACAGGGGTTCAAGTGGTGGCAATCCGACACCTTCCGCCGGGAACTGGGCCTGACGCAGGATCAGAGCACCAAGATCGAGGCGATTTTCCAGAAAACGCTGCCCGCACTGCGTCAGCAGAAGGATTCGCTCGACAAGGCGGAAGCCGACTTCAACCAGATGGTCGAGGCGAGCGACGACGCGCAGGTGATGGCGCAGGTGTCGGTCGTCGAGGCCGCGCGCTCCGAGTTGAACAAGTCGCGGACGATGATGCTGCTCCGCATGCGGCGCGTGCTGACGCCCGATCAGCGCGTGAAGTTCGTCATGCTGCAGCAGCAGACGCGCAACCGCGGGCGCTCGGGCGATCAGCATCGGAACTAATTTTTTCCTATTCAGCGCAAACCCATGAAGCAGCTGGTTTCATCTCTCCGATTCGTTGCGTGTGCCCTTCTCGTCTGCGTCGCGGCACGGCCCGCGACGGCGCAGCAGCCCGCGAGCGACACATCGGCACGCGATACTGCCAGGCTCGACGACCTGGCGCGTGAAGCGGCGCGTGAATTCGCGGCCGCCAGCGCCGCGGCGCCCGCGAACCAGACGCGCCCGACAACAGCAGCTCCGCCGCCCGGGACGATGGTGAACCTGACGCTCGACGAGGCGACGGCGCGCGCGCTCGAGCGCAACCTCGATATCGCCGTCGAGCGGCTCAATCCCCAGACCTTCGACCTGAACATCGCGCGCATCCGCGCGGCGTACCGGCCGACGGCGACCTCCACTATCGGCCAGCTGTCGCGCGTGCAGCCGCCCACCAGCACGCTGAACGGCGGCACGGTCGTCGACAACTCGATCACCACCTACAACAGCGGCCTGCAGCAGCTCGTGCCCTGGGGCGGCGGCGCGTTCGCGTTTCAGTTCAACAACAACAAGCAGGTCACCTCGAACAACCTGGTGAACTACAACCCGGCCTTCAACAACAACTTTGCGATGACGCTGACGCAGCCGCTGCTGCGCGGCTTCATGATCGACACCAACCGGCAGCAGCTGGTGGTCACGGCGCTCAACCGCGACGCGTCGGAAATTCAGCTGCGCGGGACGATTGCGACGACGCTCGCCAACGTACGCAACGCGTACTGGGAGCTCGTGTTCGCGATTCAGGCGCTCGACGTCGCCCGTGGCTCGCTCGATCTGGCGAGCAAGCTCGTGGCGGACAACCGCGCGCGCGTCGAAGTGGGCGCGCTGGCGCCGCTCGACGTCGTGCAGGCGCAGGCCGAGGAAGCGACGCGCCTCCAGGCCGTCGCGCAGGCCGACGCGCAGCAGCGGACGTCAGTGCTCGCGCTCAAGCGCCTGATCGTCAGCGGCACCGACGACCCGCTCTGGACGGCGGACATCAACCCCGTCGATCGCCCGACGTTCCTCGCCGACGCGCTCGACGTGCAGGGAGCGGTGCGCAAGGCGCTCGACAACCGCACGGATCTTCAGATCGCGCGCAAGACGATTGACAGCAACGACGTGACGCTGCGCTACATGCGCAACCTGACGCTGCCGGCGCTCGACCTCACGGCGATGTACGGCGCCGCCGGCCTTGGCGGCACGCAGTTCCAGCGCACGGGCAGCGGCGTCACGAGCCAGATCATCGGCACCGTTCCGGGCGGCTACGCCGATGCGTTCCGCACGCTGACTGGACGCAACTTTCCCACGTGGAACCTCGCGGTAAACTTCTCGTATCCATTGGGGGCAAGCGCGGCGGAGGCGCAGGTGGCGCGCGCCAGGGTGCAGCTCAATCAATCGGCCGCGCAGCTTCGCTCGCTGGAGCTGCAGGTGGCCACCGACGTAACCAACGCCGCGCTGCAGGTGCAGAGCGGACTGACGCGGTATCAGGCCGCGACCGTCGCGCGCGGACTCTCGCAGCAACGGCTCGACGCCGAGCAGAGCCGGTTCGACGTGGGCCTCTCGACGAACTTCCTCGTCGTCCAGGCCCAGCGCGACCTCGCGACCGCGCAGAACACGGAACTGCGCGCGCTGCTCGATTACCGCCATGCGCTGGTCGAGTACGAGCGCCTGCAGGAGACGCCGGTCAATCGCGGCGCCGGCATTACGTCGATCAACGCAGGCGCCGCCGGTGGCGCCGGGGTGCCACTGAACGGACAGTGACGGGCGCGCACCGCGTCACGCCGGGAATTGTGATTTCTTGTTTATACAGGGACAACGCTTCATCCATGGGGGGAGCGGAACTTCATCGATGAGAAAAATCGTCATCATTGCGGTCATCGTCGCGGCCGCAGTCGCCGGCGTCGCGTTCTACTCCGGCATGTTCAGCGGGAACAGCTCGGCGCAGGCGGCCGATCCGCAGCAGGCGGCGGCAGGCGGGCGTGGCGGCGCTCCCGGACGGGGCGGTAACGCGCCAGGCGGTGCGCGCGCCGGCGGCGGCCGCGGTCAGCTCACCGTGGAGCTCGCCAAAGACCGCCGGACGCCTGCAGGAGATCAGCGTCAAGCTCGGCGATCGGGTCAGCCGTGGCCAGCGCATCGCGCGCATCGAGGACGAGGAGATTCGCGAACAGGTCAAGCAGGCCGAAGCGGCGCTCGAGGTCGGCAAGGCGACCATCCGCCAGCGCGAAGCCGATCTGGATCTCGCCAAGACCAACGTCGAGCGCTCGCGGAACCTCTTCCAGCGCCAGCTACTGCCGCAGCAGACGCTCGACGATGCGGAAGCGAAGTATCAGTCGGCACAGGCGGCGCTCGACCTGGCGCGCGCACAGAATACGCAGTCGCAGGCGCGCCTCGACGAGCTGCGCTTCACGCTCGAGAACACCGTGATCCTCTCGCCTGTCAACGGGTTCGTTTCGCGGCGCACGGTGGATCCGGGCGCGTACGTCTCTCCGAACTCGCCGGTCGTCGAGGTCGTCGACATTCAGCGCGTGCGCATGGTCGCCAACATCGTCGAAAAGGATCTGAAGCAGATTGGCGTCAGCGACATGGCGCGGGTCGAGGTCGACGCCTTCCCTGGCGAGAGCTTCATGGGGCGCATCGCGCGCATCTCGCCGGTGCTCGATCCGTCCACGCGCACCGCGCCGATTGAAGTCGAGATTGCCAACGACCAGTACCGCCTGAAGCCCGGCATGTACGCGCGCGTCGGCATCGTCACCGAGTCGCATCCCAACGCGCTCGTCGTGCCGACCAACGCCGTCGTCGATGCCAACGGCACGCGCGGCGTGTATCTGTCGGTCGACAGCTTCGCGCAGTTTCATCCCGTGAAGATCGGGATCGAAGGAAACGAACGCACGGAGATCCTCGATGGCGTGGCCGAAGGCGATCGCGTCGTCACGACCGGCGCCGCGGGGCTGCGCAACGGCGACCCGATCGTCCTCGCGGGCGGCGGTGAGGGTGGTCGCGGCCGCGGACGCGGTCGTGCGAGCCAGGGTGCAGGGGGTTCAGAGGCTGCAAGGGGTTCAGTGGGTTCTGGTTCCGGGTTCCAAGGTTCTCGGGCTCAGGGTTCGGCCGTCACGCAGCAAGGCACAGAGCAAGGCACGGAAGGCCGCGAAGGCGGCCGTGGCCGCTTCGGCGGCCGTCGCGGAGGACAGCAGCAGTGAGCATCCCACGCCTCGCCATTCATCGTCCCGTCACGATGTTCATGCTCAGCGGCGTCATCGTCCTGCTGGGCGCCATCTCGCTGTCGAAGCTCCCGGTGGATCTGATGCCGGAGTTCACGCAGCCGACGATCTCGATCAACACCACCTACGCCAACGTCGGACCGCTGGAGATTGAAGAGCTCATCACCCGGCCCATCGAACAGTCGGTCAGTGCAGTGGCGGGCATCCAGCGCGTCGAATCGTCGTCGCGCGAGGGACAGAGTCAGATCCGCCTCAACTTCGGGTGGGGGACGAACCTCGACGCCGCCGCCGATGACGTGCGCAGCCGCCTGGATCGCGTGCGCGGCCGCCTGCCGGAAGAGGCGGATCCGCCGACCATCTTCAAAGCCGACTCCAACGCGCAGGCCATCATGCAGATCGGCGTCGAGGGCGACTACGACCCGGTCACGCTGCGCGAGCTGGCCGAAAACGATCTCTCGCCGCGCCTCGAGCGGGCGCCAGGCGTCGCCGCCGTCACCATCAATGGCGGCCTCCGCCGGCAGATTCACGTCGACCTGTCGAAGGAAAAGATCACCGCGCTCAACCTGTCGGTCGATCGCGTCGTGCAGTCGCTGAAATCGGAGAACCAGAACCTCCCGCTCGGCCAGATCGACCAGGGCGACTCGACGTACCTCGTGCGCAGCCAGGGGCAGTTCGTCAACATCGACGACATCCGCAACCTCGTCGTGATGACGCGGGAGAACGTCCCCGTCTATCTGCGCGACGTCGCCGACGTGAGCGACGCGACCGAAGACCGGCGGCAGTTCCTCAAAATCACGTCGCTCGATGCCAACGGCAAGCTGGGCGAAGGACATCCCGCCGTCCGCATGGCGATCAACAAGCAGTCGGGCGAAAACACCGTGGCCGTGGCGCAGGCGATCCGCGCGGAGGTCGCGCGCATCAACCGCGACGTCCCCGGCGTTCACCTCGTGGTGCTCGACGACAACGCGATTTTCATCGAACGCGCGATCAACAGCGTCAAGGAGCACGCGCTCGTCGGCGGCATCCTCGTCGTCCTGATCATCTTCGCGTTCCTCCGCGACTTCCGATCGACGCTGATTGTCTGCACGTCGATCCCCATCTCGGTCATCGGCACGTTCGCGCTGCTCTACTTCGGCGGCTTCACGCTCAACACGATGACGTTCGGCGGGCTGGCGCTGGGCATAGGCATGATTGTCGATGCCGCGATCGTCGTGCTCGAGAACACGCACCGGCACCTCCACATGGGGAAAGACCGGATGACGGCGGCGATCGACGGCAGCGAGGAAGTCTGGTCCGCGATTCTCGCGTCCACACTCACCCACATCGCGGTGTTCGTGCCCTTGCTCTTCCTGCAGGGGATCTCGAGCATCCTCTTCACGCAGCTGTCGTTCGTCGTCATGTTCTCGCTGTCGATGTCCCTGTTTGTCGCCGTCACCATCGTTCCGGTGCTCTGCTCGCGATGGCTGCACACAGCGGATGAGCACCGGCAGCATTCGGGCGTCCTTGGCGCCTTCTACCGGGCCAGCGAACGGTTCCTCGAGGGGATCGACGACAACTACCGCCGCGCCATTCACCTGGCGCTGCAGCACCGGCCGACCGTGATCGGCGCCGCCGCAGGTCTCGTGGTGCTCGCCGCCGTCCTCTACCCGCGCGTCGGCACCGAGCTGCTGCCCCAGACCGACGAGGGACAGGTCAACATCAACGCGCAGCTGCCCATCGGCACGAAGATGGAGGTCACCGAGGCGGTCATGTACCGGCTCGAGGACATGGTGAAGCAGTCCGTGCCCGAGGCGACCAGCATCATCACCAACGGCGGCGGCGGCGGCGGCTTCGGCGGCTTCGGCCAGACCAACCGAGGCGGCATGCAGGTGAAGCTCGTGCCACGCGATCAGCGCACCCGCTCCAGCGACGAGATCTCGCAGGATCTCCGCCGGCGGCTGTCGGGCATTCCCGGCGCCATCGTCCGCGCGAACCCCGGCGGCGGAAACTTCCAGCTGAACTTCATTCTCGGCGGCGGCCAGGATGCGCGCCTCTCGCTCGAGATTCGCGGCCACGACATCGACGACGCGCGGCGCATCCAGCAGCAGGCGATCGGGTTGATGCAGGACACGCCCGGCATCGCCGACGTGCGCACCGGGCAGGATGACGCCCGTCCAGAGCTCGCGATTCACGTCGATCGGCCGAAGGCGGCGATGCTCGGCCTGACGGTGAACGGCGTCGCGCAGACCATTCAAACCAACGTCGCCGGCACCACGGCCGCGCAGTTCCGGCAGCGCGGCAACGAGTATCCGATCGTCGTCCGGCTGCGCGAAGCCGACCGCGAGCAGATCCAGGACATCGGCGATGTGCTCGTGAACACGCCGGGCGGTCAGGTGGTGCCCGCGCGCAACCTGCTCGCCGTCGATCGCGAGACCGGCCCCGTGCAGATCGATCGCAAGAACATGGAGCGCATCGTGCGCGTCAACGCCGAGCCCGAAGTCGCGCTCAGCGACGCGGTCACCAACGTGCAGGGACGTCTCGGCCAGATTCGCGTGCCGCAGGACTTCTCGGTCGGCTTCGGCTCCGAGGTCGAGGAGCAGGCAAAGTCGTTCAACCAGCTGAAGATCGTGCTCATCCTCGCGGTGCTGCTCGTCTACGCCGTGATGGCGTCGCAGTACGAATCGCTGCGGGATCCGTTCATCATCATGTTCTCGATTCCGACCGCCTCGATCGGCATCGTCGGAGGGCTGCTGCTGACGCGAACCGCCTTCAGCATGCAGGCCTACATCGGCGTCATCATGCTGGCCGGCATCGTCGTCAGCAACGCGATTCTGCTGGTGGACTACATCAACACGCTGCGCCGTCGCGACGGGATGCCGCTGCGCGAAGCGGTGGAAGTCGGCGGCCGCACGCGTCTGCGGCCCGTGCTCATGACGTCGATTGCGACGATGCTTGGTCTGGTGCCGATGGCGATCGGCATCGGCGACGGCGGCGAGCTGCAGGCGCCGCTGGCGCGCGTCGTCATCGGCGGCCTGCTGGCGTCAACGATGGTGACGCTGGTGCTCGTCCCCGCCGTCTACACGCTGTTCGAGGAAGGCTGGAGCGGTCTTCGGCACAAGCACCCGACCGAAGCGCATTAGGTCGTCGGCCGCGCCCGCGCGGCCTCTCTCACCGCCTGGACGATGGTGTCGATGTCGGCGCTGTCGTCCAGGATCTCGTAAACCTGCTCATCACGCCCGACAATCTTCCGCAGCGCCGCCGCATTGGGCGTCGTC
>QHWQ01000053.1 GCA_003222635.1 Acidobacteriota bacterium
CGCGTGATTCCGGCGCGCGGCGCGTGGCGTCCTCGAGCTGCTCGATCGCCGGCCGTTCGAGGAAGGTGAAGTAGCGAAGGTAGCGGCCAACGTCGCTGTCGTCGGTGTTCAGCCAGAACTGGTAGAAGCGGAACGGCGACGTGAGATTCGGATCGAGCCACACCGCGCCCGCTTCGGTCTTGCCGAACTTCGCGCCCGATGCGGTGGTGATGAGCGGCATCACCAGCCCGTGCGCCTTCGCGCTGCGCAGCCGGCGGATCAGATCGACGCCCGCGGTGATGTTGCCCCACTGGTCGCTGCCGCCGAGCTGCAGCGTGCACGTGAAGCGATCGTGCAGCACGAGGAAGTCGTAGGACTGCAGCAGCAGATAGCTGAACTCGGTGTAGGAAATGCCTTCGTCGCTGTCGCTGCGGCGCTTCACCGATTCCTTGGCGAGCATATAGTTCACGGTGAAGTACTTGCCGACGTCGCGCATGAATTCGATTGCGCTCAGCTTCGTCAGCCATTCGGCATTGTTGACGAGGCGCGCCGGCGTCGACGTGTTCTCGAAATCCAGAAACCGCGACAGCTGCGTGCGGATCCCCTCGACGTTCGCTTCGACCTGCTCGACCGTGAGCAACGCGCGCTCCGTTGCCTTGCCGCTCGGATCTCCGATCATGCCGGTGCCGCCGCCGACGACGGCGATCGGCGGGTGGCCGAAGCGCTGCAGCCGCGCCAGCGAGACCATCGGCAGCAGGCTGCCGACGTGAAGGCTTGCGGCGGTCGGATCGAAGCCGATGTAGCTGGTGAGCTTCTCGCGGGCGAGCACGTCGCGCAGCCCTTCCGTCGCGTCGTAGACGAGTCCGCGCCACTCGAATTCGCCGAACAGGTCCATGAGCCGCTACTATACAACCGGGTATGCTGCTTACCCGGCGCGCAGCGATCAAGGGCGTGGTCGCCACGGCCGTCGGCACCATCACAGGGGCGAGCGCGTATGGCGTTCTGTATGAACGCCATCACCTCGGCACGACGCAGGCGACGCTGCCGGTGTCCGGTCTGCCTCCTCCGCTCGACGGCCTGCGCATCGGATTTGTCACCGACGTCCATCACAGCTCGATGGTGCCCGCCGACGACGTGCGGCGCGCGGTCGATCTCGTCAGCGCGGAGCGTCCGGATCTCATCGTCCTCGGCGGCGATTACGTCACGTGGGGCGATCGCGCATTTGTCGGTCCCGTCGCGGAGCTGCTCGCGCCGCTGACGGCGCCGCAGGGCGTGTTCGCCATTCTCGGCAATCACGACGACGACCGCGACATGCCGGCGGCGCTGACGGCCAAGCACATCCAGGTGCTGAAGGACGCGCGCACGCGCCTCGAGATCCGCGGTGAGCCGCTCGAGCTGGCCGGCATCAGGTTCTGGACGCGCAAGACGACGGAGATTGCGCGCGTGATCAAGGGCGCGCGTGACACGGTGCTGCTCCTCGCGCACGATCCGCGGAGACTCGATGCAGCCGCGGAGCTCGACGTGCCGGCGGTTCTCTCCGGCCACACGCACGGTGGCCAGGTCGTGCTGCCCGGCGTCGGCGCGATCGCGCGGCGCAGCTTTCCGGTGCTCGAAGGCCTCGCGTCGCGCGAGAACACGTGGATGTTCGTCAGCCGCGGCGTCGGAACGGTCTACGTTCCCGTGCGCATCAACTGCCCGCCGGAAGTCGCGATCGTTACGTTGCAGCGGAAGTCGGAGATTTAGCCGCGACGAAGCGGCGGCCGTCCACGCGCCATCCGCCATCGAGAATCATCTGCACCGCTTCCGGGTAGGCGAGGTGTTCCTGCTCGAGAATGCGCGCGGCGAGAGTATCCGCGGTGTCGCCGGGCATCACGGGAACTGATCGCTGCACGATGATCGGGCCGCCATCGAGCTCCGCCGTCACCAGGTGGACCGTCACACCACTGACTTTCACGCCGTATTCGATCGCCTGCTTCTGCGCGTCGAGACCCGGGAATGCGGGCAACAGCGAAGGATGGATGTTGAGGATGCGGTTCGGAAACGCGGCGATCAGCGGCTCGCCGACGAGGCGCATGAATCCGGCGAGGCAGACAAGACCCGCATCGCGTGCCTGCAGTTCCTTGACGAGCGCGCGGTCATAGTCGTCGCGCGTCGCATATGCGCGGTGCGGAAGCGTGATCGCTTCGATGCCCGCCGCCCGCGCGCGCTGCAGCCCCGCCGCATCGGCACGATTGGAGATGACGACGGCGATCGTGGCGTTCAGCCGCCGCGCTTCAATGGCGTCGATAAGGGCTTGGAGGTTGGTTCCCCTGCCTGAAATCAAAACACCTACGCGTCTGTTGCTCGATTCGGGCATTTCGATTGCTGCGGAAGTGCGGCACAGATGCCGCGGAGACGTTTATCACAAGGAAACTGGGAGATCTTTCACGTCACGAACCGGTCTGTGCGCCACGTACCCATATTCTGCGACGACCTGGACTATCGCGCGTTTCAAAAAGTGATCGCCGCAGCTCTCGAGCGCGTGCCCACTCGCCTGATTGCCTTCTGCGTCATGCCGAATCATTGGCATCTCATAATCTCGCCAATCGCAGACGAACTGCCGCGTTTCATGCATCGCCTCACCATCATGCATTCCAAGCGCTGGCACCTGGCGCGCAGAGTTGTTGGAACTGGACCGCTCTATCAGGGTCCTTATCGAGCGAGACCTGTAAGCGCGGATGAAGCGTTGCTGCGCGTGATCCGTTACGTGGAGAGCAATCCTGTGCGCGCGGGATTGAAACCGGGTTTGACATGGAGTTCCACGTCAAACCCGGTTTCATTTACACATAGCTCACACTCGGAGGTTCGCCGGGAACGACGTCCCCAATCACGCGCGCGTCGCGGCCGCCGCGCGCGGCAAGTTCGTCGATGAGCGGCTCGGCATCGTGCGTGCTCGTGACGATGATCAGACCGATGCCCATGTTGAACGTCCGCATCATGTCGTCGGCGGGGATGTTCCCCCTTCGCTGCAGCCACGTGAAGATCGGCGGCACCTCCCACGACGATCGATCGACGATCGCCGCGGTGCCGTGCGGCAGGACACGCGGCAGGTTGTCCGTGATGCCGCCGCCCGTGATGTGCGCCATGCCCTTGATGCGCCCGCCGTCGAGCAGCGGCTGGACGATCGGCAGATACGACCGGTGCGGCTCGAGCAGCGCCTCACCAACCGTGCGCGACAGCTCCGGGACGTGGCTGTCCACCGTCAGCCGCAGATGCTCGAAGATCACGCGCCGCGCGAGCGAATAGCCGTTGGTATGCAGCCCCGATGACGGCACGCCGACGAGCACATCGCCGACGGCAATCGTGCGGCCGGTGATCAGCCGCGAGCGATCAACAGCGCCGACGATGAAGCCGGCGACGTCGTATTCACCGTCGCCGTAGAAGCCGGGCATCTCGGCGGTCTCGCCGCCGAGCAGCGCGCAGCCATTCTCGCGGCACGCCGCGGCGATGCCGCCGACGATCGACTCCGCCACCGCGGGTGAGAGCCGCCCGGTCGCCAGATAGTCGAGGAAGAACAGCGGCTCCGCGCCTTGGACGAGGATGTCGTTGACGCAGTGGTTGACGAGATCGCGGCCAATCGAGTCGTGCCGCTGCGCAAGGAACGCGACCTTCAGCTTCGTGCCGACACCGTCCGCGCTGGCAACGAGGACCGGCTCCTTGTACCGCCCGGGCTCGAGCTTGAAGAGCCCGCCAAACGATCCGATTTCGGAGAGAACGCCGCCGGTGAACGTGGATCGCGCCAGGCCGCGGATGCGGCGGACGGTTTCATTGCCCGCGTCGATATCGACGCCCGAGGCCTTGTAGTCCATCAACCGACGACGGTGTCTTTGACGAGATCGCGAACGCCGATCGGCTCGTCGCGCTTCGCATCCGATCGCGACGCCTCGGGATCGGGATTCAGCTTGAGCGCCAGCTGCAGATACGCCGCCTCATCGCGCGGGAACGCGACGGGATAGACGCCGGTGTAGCAGGAGGTGCAGTACTTCGACTTGCCGCCATTGACCGCATTGGTGAGCCCTTCAAGACTCAGATACGCGATGCTGTCGGCGTCCAGATACTTGCGGATCTCTTCGAGCGTGTGCGTCGCCGCGATCAGCTCCGAGCGCCGCGGTGTGTCGACCCCGTAGAAGCAGGGCGAGATGGTCGGCGGGCAGCCGATGCGCATGTGCACCTCGCGCGCGCCCGCGCTCCTCACCATCCGCACGATCTTCCGGCTCGTCGTTCCGCGCACGATCGAATCGTCGACGAGCACCACACGCTGCCCGTCGAGGATGCTCTTGACCGGATTCAGCTTCACGCGCACGCCGAAGTGGCGAATCGACTGCTGCGGCTCGATGAACGTACGGCCGACGTAGTGATTGCGAATCAGCCCCATGCGCATCGGGATGCCCGACGCTTCGGCGTAGCCGATCGCGCCGCACACACCCGAGTCGGGGATCGGTACGACAACGTCCGCGTCGACCGGCGCTTCGCGCGCGAGCGTGCGGCCGAACTGCGTCCGCACCTCGTTGACGCTCTCGCCGAACACGTAGCTGTCGGGCCGCGAGAAATAGACGTGCTCGAAGATGCACTGCGACTGGCGCGCGGGACCGAACGGTTTCACCGACTTGACGCCGTTGCTGCTGAGGATGACGACCTCGCCGGGTTCGACGTCGCGCACGTAGGTGGCGCCGATCAGGTCCAACGCGCACGTCTCGGAGCAGACCACCCACGCATCACCGAGACGCCCGAGCGCGAGCGGACGGAAGCCGTGCGGATCGCGCACGCCGATGATGCGGTCCTTCGTCATCATCACGAAGGAAAACGCGCCGCGCACCTGCGAGATCGCGTCAACCACCGCCGCCTCGACGCCTTCTTCGCGCGACCGTGCGAAGAGATGCACGACGACCTCGGTGTCGCTGTTCGTCTGGAAGATGGCGCCGTTGCGCACGAGCGCGTCGCGCAGCTCGCCCGCGTTCACGAGGTTGCCGTTGTGGCAGACGGCGAGCTGACCGTGGACGCTGTCGACGACCAGCGGATGCGCGTTGGCGACGAGACTCTCGCCGGCCGTCGAATAGCGAACGTGGCCGATGGCCTGCAACCCCGGCAGCTTGGCGAGCGCTTCGCTGTTGAACACCTCGTTCACGTAGCCCATCGCCTTGTGCATGCGAATGCGTCCGCCCTGTGACGAGGCGATGCCCGCGCTCTCCTGGCCGCGGTGCTGCAGCGCATAGAGACCGAGGTACGTGAGATTCGAGGCCTCCGGGTGGCCGAAGATCCCGAACACGCCGCATTCTTCTTTGAACTTGTCCATGTAGGTCTTGCCTGCGCCCTGGCCCTGAGGCCTATAAGTGTACGGTGTTACGCAATAGCGTTCGCCGGCTCGAAATACCGCCCAATGGCGGTGCCCGACGTCCGCTCCACCTCGGCCAGCGGCTCATCGATAACCGTGCCTCCGTCGATCGCCATCTGCACGCGCTTGCCCGTCACGACGCCAAGGCGGTGCGCGGGCAGATGCTCGCGCGCCGCGAGCGACATCAGCTCCGCCTCGCGTCCCGCCGCGACCGACAAGACGACTCGCGATGCCGATTCGCCAAACAGCGTCGCGATGTCGCCGAAGCCGATCGCCGATGCCACTGACGGCAGTTGCGTGCGCACGCCAAGGCCGGTGCCGACGCAGCACTCCGCCAGCGTGATCGCGAGGCCGCCCTCGGAGCAGTCCTGCGCCGATCGGATCAACCCGCTCGACGCGCCTTCAATCAGCACGCGATGGAGCGCCGCCTCGCGTTTCAGATCGAGCACGGGCGGAACGCCGCGAATCAGGCCGTGGATGACCTTCAGGTACTCGCTGCCGCCAAGCTCGTCGAACGATTCACGGGCGTCGGCAGGACGGCGCGTCCGTCGGTCTCGTTGTAGAGGCTGACGTTGCCGCCGGTGATCGGAATGTCGAGCGCCCGGCACGCGGCGCCCATCCCTTCGACGGCCTTCGCGAACTGCCACATGATTTCCGGCTTCTCCGGGTTGCCGAAGTTCAGGCAGTTGGTGGCGCCAATCGGCAGGCCACCGGCGCACGCGACGTTGCGCGCGGCCTCCGCCACCGCGAGCTGCGCACCGGCGTACGGATCCAGGTAGACGAAGCGTCCGTTGCAATCGACCGACATCGCCAGCGCGCGCGTCGTCCCCTTCACCCGCACGACACCGGCGCCCATCCCGGGCAGCACGAGCGTGTTGGTGCGCACCATGTGGTCGTACTGGCGATACACCCATCGCTTGCTCGCAATGGTCGGCGAGGCCAGCAGGCGCGTGAACACTTCCGTCGCCGCCGGCGGCTTGCCGAGCGCGGCGAGGGACAGCTGCTGTGCCTCTTTGATGTACGCCGGCTCCGCCATTGGACGCCGATACACCGGCGCATCGTCGGTGAGCGAGCGATTCGGGATCTCGGCGACGACATCGCCGTGATTGCGCACGCGAAGCTTGCCGTCGGTCGTGACCTCGCCCACCCGCACGGCATGCAGATCCCATTTCTCGAAGATGCGCTCGACTTCCGCCTCGCGTCCGCGCTTGACCACCATCAACATGCGCTCCTGCGATTCGGAGAGCATGATTTCGTACGGCGTCATCCCGGTCTCGCGCTGTGGTACCAGTGACACGTCGATTTCGACGCCGGCACCGCCGCGCGATCCCATCTCCGATGTCGAGCAGGTCAACCCGGCCGCGCCCATGTCCTGGATGCCGATGAGCGCGTCGCTCTTCATCACCTCGAGGCACGCCTCGAGGAGCAGCTTCTCCATGAACGGATCGCCGACCTGCACTGCCGGCCGCTTTTCCGCCGACCTCTCATCGAACTCCGCCGACGCCATCGTCGCGCCGTGGATGCCGTCGCGCCCCGTCTTCGCACCGACGTAGTAAACGGGGTTGCCAACGCCGGAGGCCACGCCCTTGATGATCTCCTCGTGCGCGGCGATGCCGAGGCAGAAGACGTTGACGAGTGGATTGCCGGTGTAGCTCTCATCGAAGGCGACTTCGCCGCCAACGGTCGGGATGCCGATGCTGTTGCCGTAACCCGCGATGCCGCCGACGACGCCGGAGAATGTGCGGCGCACCAGCGGATCGTCCAGCGGACCGAAGCGGAGCGAATTGAGCAGCGCGATCGGACGCGCCCCCATGGTGAAGATGTCGCGAATGATGCCCCCGACGCCTGTGGCAGCGCCCTGATACGGCTCGATGAACGACGGATGGTTGTGCGATTCGATCTTGAAGACGGCCGCGAGACCGTCGCCGATGTCCACGGCGCCGGCGTTCTCGCCGGGCCCCTGCAGCACGCGCGGACCCGTGGTCGGCAGCGTCTTCAGGTGAACGCGCGAGCTCTTGTAGCTGCAGTGCTCCGACCACATGACGGAGAAGATGCCGAGCTCCGTCAGCGTCGGCTCGCGATGCAGCGCATCAACGATGCGCTGGTATTCCCCGGTGGTCAGTCCGTGTCGCTCGAGGATCTCGCCGGTGATGGTCATCGCGCCGCGAGTGTCCTCGACAAATGACCCCCGACCCCATTTTTCACGTAGTCGATGACCGATTCGAACAGCACCAGGCCATCGCTGCTGCCAAGCGCCAGCTCGCACGCGCGCTCGGGGTGCGGCATCAGGCCGACCACGTTGCGCTGTTCGTTGCAGAGGCCGGCGATGTTGGCGGCCGCTCCATTCGGGTTCGAGGCATCGGTCGGGATGCCCTGCTCGTTGGTGTAGCGGAAGATGACCTGCCGATTCTTCTCGAGCCGCGCGATGACGTCAGGCTCCGCGTAGTAGTTCCCCTCGCCATGCGCAATCGGGATGCGCAGCACTTGGCCGGGCCGGCAGGCCACCGTGAACGGCGTGTCGGTCTGCTCGACCTTGATCAGCACGTGCTCGCAATGGAACTGCACCGTCCTGTTGCGCAGCATCGCGCCCGGCAGCATCCCCGCCTCGAGCAGAATCTGGAAGCCATTGCAGATGCCGAGCACCGGGCCGCCCGCCTCCGCGAACCGCTGCACCTCGGCCATGATCGGCGAGAAGCGCGCGATGGCGCCGGTGCGCAGGTAGTCGCCGTAGGAAAACCCGCCGGGCAGGACGACCACGTCGGCGCCGCGCAGATCCCGGTCCTTGTGCCAGACGTAGCGCGCGGCGCAGCCGAGGACGTGCTTGGCGACGTGGTAGACGTCGTGGTCGCAGTTGCCAGCTCGAAGTACTTCCCCTGGCGGACGTCTTTCACGGCCGAATACCCGAGCGTATGCAGCGCGTCGGTGACGGTCTTCCCCTGTGGATCGAAGACGGATGGTTTGAGCGTGACGAAGACGCGAGCGCGCATCAGACCGTGACCTCCTGGAATACCCGCGCGAAGATGTGATCGACGTGCTTCAACTGCTCGTCGAGATCGAAGGCGCGCTCGATGTCGGCCGGCGACAGCACACGCGTCACGTCCGGATCCGCGAGCAGCAGCGACTTGAACAGCCGCTTCTCGTGAAACGCGCGCATCGCGTTGCGCTGCACCCACTCGTAGGCCTGCTCGCGCGAGACGCCGCGGCGCGCGAGCTCGAGCAGCACGCTGCCTGAAAAGACGATGCCGCCGGAACGATCGAGGTTTTCGCGCATGCGCTCCGGATAGACCACCATGCCGCTGACGATGCGCGTGAAGCGGCGCAGCATGTGATCGAGCGCGATGAACGTGTCCGGGAGGATGACGCGCTCGACCGAGGAGTGCGAGATGTCGCGCTCGTGCCAGAGCGCGTTGTTTTCGAACGCGGCGCCGGCGTTGGCGCGCAGCAGGCGCGCCAGCCCGACGATCTGCTCGGAGCCAATGGGGTTGCGCTTGTGCGGCATCGCGGACGAGCCCTTTTGCCCCTTGGCGAACGGCTCTTCGACTTCACCGATCTCCGTCTTCTGCAGCCCGCGGATCTCGAGCGCGCACTTCTCGAGCGTCGAGCCGGTGATGGCGAGCGCCGACAGCAGCTCCGCGTGGCGATCGCGCTGAATCACCTGCGACGCGACCGGCGCCGGCTGGAGCCCGAGCGTTCGGCAGACGTCCGCTTCAATCGACGGCGGAAGATGCGCGAACGTGCCGACCGCGCCCGACAGCTTGCCGACGGAGATGACCTCGCGAGCCCGTTCGACGCGCGTCACATCGCGCGTCAGCTCCGCATACCAGAGCGCCAGCTTCAGGCCGAACGTCATCGGCTCGGCGTGCACGCCGTGCGTGCGGCCAATCATCGGCGTGCGGCGATGCTCCTCCGCGCGGGTCCGCACGGCCTCCATCAGGCCGTGCAGATCCTTCAGGATCAGATCGCACGCCTCGCGCATCTGCAGCGCCTGCGCGGTGTCGATGACGTCTGACGATGTGAGACCGAAATGGAGCCACCGCGCCGAGGCGCCCGCGCGCTCGGCGACCGCGGTGGTGAAGGCGATGACGTCGTGCTGGGTGACCTGCTCGATTTCCTCGATGCGCGCGAGGTCGAATGACGCGCGCGCGCGCAGATCGCGCGCCGCGTCCTCCGGCACGATCCCGGCACGGGCCATCGCGTCGACCGCGGCAAGTTCGACCTGCAGCCAGGTCTCATATTTCCGCTGGTCGCTCCAGATGCGACCCATGTCCGGGTTCGTGTAGCGCGCTATCATCCCAGCGACAGTCGCTCCGGTGGAATCTTGAGGCCGTTTACCGCACCAAGCACCGTTGCAGCAAGCGCCCCATCTTTCAGCAGGTCGCGCGCGACCCGCTGGACGTCCTCCTGCGTGACCCGCTCGACCCCCTCGAGCGTCTCGTCGAGTCCAAACTGCCGGTCAAAGTAGATCTCCTGCCGCGCGAGGTGCGACATGCGGCTCGAGGTGCTCTCGAGATTGAGCATCAGGCTGCCCTTCAGGTGATCCTTGGCGCGCCGCAGCTCCGATTCGGGAAACGGCTCGTCCTTCAGCCGCCTCAACTCGACGACCACGACGTCGATCAATTCGCCAATGGCGTCGTTGGCGCAGCCGGCGTAAATCGTCATCGAGCCGGCGTCGCGATAGGCGCTCAGGCCGCTGAAGACCGCGTAGGCGAGGCCGCGTTTCTCGCGGACGTTCTGAAACAGCCGGGAGCTCATCGAGCCGCCGAGCACCGTGTTCAGCACGTAGCTCGAATAGCGGTCCTCGTGATCCTGCTGGTAGCTGCTGGTCCCGAGACAGACGTGGCTCTGTTCCAGCTCCTTGTTGCGGATGATGATGCGCGGCTCGACGCGCGGCCGTGCGCTCGACAAGTCCTCGCTCTGGTTCGACACCGTGCCGAAGAAGTTCTCGACCAGCGTCCGCACCTGTTCGTGCTCGATGTTGCCCACCGCCGCGATGATCATGTTGGGCGCGCTGTAGACGCCGTTGAAATACCGCCGCAGGCCGTCCTGCGTCAGCGCGTCGACGGTCTCAGGGCTGCCGAGAATGGGGCGGCCAAGCGGGTGATCGACCCAGAAGTTTTCCGTGAAGAGCTCGTGGACGAGATCGTCTGGCGTGTCCTCGACCATCTTGATCTCTTCGAGGACGACCTTCTTCTCGCGCTCGATATCCTCTGCCGTGAACGCGGGCCGGCGGACGATGTCGGCGAGCACGTCGACCGCGAGCGGAAGATGCTCGTCGAGCACCTTGATGTAGTAGCTCGCGTACTCCTTCGCGGTGAACGCGTCCATCTGCCCGCCGATCGAATCGATCGTCTGCGCGATGTCCTCGGCGCTGCGCGTCGAAGTTCCCTTGAAGAGCATGTGCTCGACGAAATGCGCGATGCCGCTCTGCTCCTGCGGTTCATGGCGCGAGCCGCGCGCGAGCCAGACGCCGATGCTGACCGAACGCACGCTCGGCATCCGTTCCGTGAGGAGCCGGAGACCATTCGGAAGCACGTCGCGGACGATGTGTGGTTGCGTCACGAATGCGTTGGGATTCTGCCGAGGTCAGCGCCCGCCAACGCTCTTGGCGACGTGCCGCAAGTCGTTGACAGACAGGGAATTAGAAGAACAAGCGCATAATATCACGCGCGGAGGAAACGCGGCAATCGCAAAAACGGCCCCGCAATCCGATTCGCGCGGCGCACTGCTGAGCCGGCGACGCAGCGGGACGCCGACGGTACAATTCAAAGTTGTGGCTCCACTGCTGAATCTGGCGGAGCTTGACCTGCCGGAGCTGGAAGCGGCGCTCGCGGACCGCGGGCACGAACGCTTCCACGCCCGCCAGCTCTACCGCTGGATCTACAAGCGGGGCGTCACCGACTTCGAGAAGATGACGGACCTCTCGAAGACGCTGCGCGCGCGGCTCGCCACGGAGTTCGAGGTCGTCACGCCGAAAGTCGTGTCCGATCAACGCTCGGTCGACGGCACGCGCAAGTTCGTGCTCGAGTTCGCGGACCAGCGTTGCATCGAAGCGGTCTTCATTCCGGACACACCGGCGATGACCTTCTGCATCTCCACGCAGGTGGGCTGCGCGATGGGATGCGGCTTCTGCCTCACGGGCAAGATGGGTCTGGTGCGCAATCTGACGGCGGGGGAAATCGCCGGCCAGGTGCGCGTGCTCGCCGCCGCGACCGGCCTGCTCGACCACCCCTTCAACATCGCCGGGCTGGAGCGCCTGGCGCATGAACCGCTGATGCCGAACCTGGCGATCTCGCTGCACGCGACGACGGACGAGCAGCGCAGCGAGCTGGTGCCGCCGAACCGCAAGTATCCGCTCGCCGAGATCCTCGAAACCTGCAGGCGCTTTCCGCTCAAGCGGCGCAGCCGCATCACCTTCGAATACGTCATGCTCGAGGGGGTGAACGACACGCCCGAGGATGCGCGCCGGCTCGCGAAGCTGCTGTCGGGAATCAAAGCGAAGGTGAATCTGATTCCGCTGAACCCGGCGCCCGGGATCCCGTACGAGCGGCCGTCGGACGAGCGCGTCGATCGGTTCGCGCAGATCCTCGCGGATCGGTATCTGACGGTGTCCGTGCGCAAGAGCCGCGGCCAGGACATTCGCGCCGCGTGCGGTCAGTTGATCGTCGAAGGCGGCGTGAAGAAGTCCGCCGCGCAGCAGATGGCGTTGTTGATGCGTTAGTCCTCGGGCGGGGCGCCGCCGACTTTCGCCACGTCTTCCTGCTTCACACGGTCCACGTTGAACTTGGTCGCCGACGCGATCATCTTGTCCATCACTTCATCGAAATCGAATTCGGTCGACTTCGAGAACCGGATCGGATTGACGCGGGCAACGACGAAAGGCTTGAGGTACGGACTGGTCAACCCTTTGGCCTTCAACGCGGAGACGACTTTCGAGACCGCATCGTCCAGTTTGAGCACTTTCCCGGCGCGGCGCTCGCGTTCCTTGAGCGCCTTCGCCATCGGCGCTTCGAGAAATTCGTCGATACGGCGCAGGACCGGGTGATATGCGCCGCCGCTCAGGCTCCTTCGCTCCTCATACGCGGCGCCGAGCGTGAGATACGGCGCCTGCTCGAACTCGAACGCGTAGTCGACCTCGACGCCGGCTTTCGCGCCCGCAAGCGCGCGCGCCATGCGGATCGTTTCGAGCGACTTTTCCTTGACGTTGTGCGCCTTCTCCGTGTTGAGCGCGAGGATCTTGAACGCGACGTCCGGATCCGGTACGAGCAGGCCGATGATCGTCTTCGCGCCCAGCTTCCGCATGGCCTGGAGGCGATGGTTGCCGTTCGGCGTCCAGTACCGATCGTCGTGACGAATGAGGACAACCGGATCGAGAAAGCGGCCGACCTTCTCGATGACGGTCATCAACCTCTTGACGTGCGCGTCGGAGGGATCGCGCTGGTACGGCGTCGGCTCGACGCGATCGATCGGCAGTGCGACCAGCAACACGGGCGTTCCGCCAAATGGGTCGCTGTACGATCCGAGCACCGCACCTCCATCGGTCCCGACGAGGGACGCCAGCTCGCGCGTCCGTGAATCGACCTCACGGACCTGGTCGATGGAGAGGCCTATCGATCCTGCTGCGGCTTTCTTGCGACGGGTGGTCTTTCGTTTCTTCGCCATCGACGCGCACCATAACCCACTCATTCCGGGGGCGCTGTTGATCCAGCCGAAGCTTGAGATAATTCGCGGTCACCGCCGACCACCCATCATCGACCGTCAACGCTTTCATTTCGCGGCCGGCCTGTGAGGCGCGAAAGGCGCGTGCCTTTCGCGCGCCGATCTCTCTGAGCGTGCGTCCGCGCTCGCGGATCGCGTTGCCATCGACCTTGTCTCGCAGCCCGGCCGCTTCGGTCCCTGGTCGATCGGAGTACGGAAACACGTGCAGGTAACTCAACGGGAGCGATTCGACGAGGGCGACGGTCTCTTCGAAGTGTGCGTCCTGCTCGCCGGGAAAGCCGACGATCAGATCGGAGCCGATCGACGCGTGCGGCATGGCGTGATGGATCCGCTCGACGAGGTCGCGATAGAACGTCGCCGAGTACGGGCGGCGCATGGCCACGAGCATCTCGTTGGATCCGTGCTGCAGCGGCAGATGAAAGTGCGGCGCGAGGCGCTCGCAGTGCGCGGCGAGGGCGACGATCTCCGGCGTGCAATCCATCGGTTCGAGCGAGCTGATACGAAACAGCACGTCATCGGGCCATTCGCCGAGCGCGCGCACCAGCTGTGTCAACGTCGTCCCATCGCCCAGGTCGCGCCCGTACGATCCGAGGTGGACACCCGTGACTGCCATCTCGCGGTATCCGGCATCCACCGCGCGGCGGATGTCGCGCAACACGTCAGGCATCGGACGCGAGCGCCCGGCTCCACGCGTGCTCGGAATGATGCAGTAGCTGCACCGCTCATCGCATCCGGTCTGCACGCGCAGCGTGAGCGCGGTGCGTCCGGCGACGCCGGGCTCGAGCATCAGGCCGCACGCACCATCACCGTCCGCGAATCGCTCTGCAGTCGTCAACTCGACGAGCGACTCCTTGTCATCGTTCGCCACCACGCGCACGACGTTCGGGAGCTCCCGCAGTTCATCGGGTCGGCGCGTCGCATAACAACCGGTGACGACGACTTTCACGCCGGGATTGCTGCGAACGATCCGCCTGATCGTCTGACGCGCGCCCTGATCCGCTGATGCCGTAACGGAGCAGGTGTTGACGACGACAAGGTCGGCATCTTCGGGCGCGACATCGACACCGCCGCGACGGCGAAGTTGTTCTTCGATGGCGAAGGAGTCCGCCTGGTTCACACGGCAGCCGAAGGTGACGATGGAGTTCTCGATGGCCGCACGGTAGGTCGCTCCGCGGCCCACGACCGTCAACACGCGTCCGCCAGACGTCACCAGATGCCCGTTCTGCCGCGCCGTTCCCGCGTGGAAGACGATCGAGTCTGGTACGCCGGCTGCGGAATCGAGACCCGAAATCGTTTTGCCCGTCACCACCGAGTCCGGGTACCCGCCCGCAGCGAGCACGACGCCCACATGCTTCTGCGCGGTGACGCGCGCCGCGCGCGCCGGCAATTCACCGGTCGCCGCGCACATCAGCAGCGAGGGCAGGTCCTCGTCGAGCATCGGCAGAATCACCTGCGCCTCGGGATCGCCGAAGCGTACGTTGAACTCGATCACTCTTGGACCGTCCGCCGTGAGCATCAGGCCAACGTAGAGGAACCCACGGTACGGGGTGCCTTCGCGCAGCATCCCTTCGAGAACCGGCCGCACGATCGTGTCGATGATGCGGTTTTCGACCTCCGGCGTGACGCGCGGGCTCGGCGCAAGCGCGCCCATCCCGCCCGTGTTCGGCCCGCGATCGTTGTCGAAGACGCGCTTGTGATCCTGCGCGGAGGAGAGCGGCATGAACGCCGCGCCGTCAGCGAGCACGAAGTACGACGCTTCCTGTCCCGACAGAAATTCTTCCAGCACCACGCGCTCGCCCGACGCGCCGAACTTTCTGTTCACCATCACGTCGCGGATCACGGCGCCGGCCGTCGCGCGATCCTCCGCGATGATCACACCCTTGCCCGCGGCAAGACCGTCGGCCTTGATCACAATCGGGAAGCCGAACTCGCCGCGCGCGATCTCGCGCAGCGCCTCGTCCGCCGAATTGCAGATGTGGAAGCGCGCGGTCGGCACGTGGTGGCGCGCCATGAAGTCTTTCGCGAACGCCTTGCTCGATTCGAGCGCCGCGGCCGCGGCGGCCGGACCAACAATCGGTCGCTCGTGCGCCGAAAACAGATCGACGATTCCGCGGCTCAGAGGGAGCTCGGGACCGACAACGGTGAGATCGA
>QHWQ01000054.1 GCA_003222635.1 Acidobacteriota bacterium
TCGTACTTCACCACGCGGGTGTTCGCATAGCCGTCCGCGATGAAGTAGGTGCCGTCCGGATCCCAGGCGATGAACGTCGGCCGGTAGAAGTGCTTCGCGTCGGAGGCGTGCACGTTCGGCTCGCCGAGCGTCTTCAGCAGCTGCTTGCCGTCGTGCGTGAAGATGAACACCGCGTGGCGGTAGTCATCGACGACGAACACCCGCTTCTGGGGATCGTACGGGCTGACATAGATCGCGTGCGGCCGCCGGAACATCTTGTCCCACTGCGTCCATGATTCGACGATGTTTCCCTGCCCGTCGACGATGTTGATGATGTGCGACCACAGGAAATCGGTCCCGTTGACGCCCACATCCGAGTCGTCACCGACCTTGCCGTTCACCTCGAGCGCTCCGGGCGGCGACGCCGACGTCGCATCGCGCCACGGCAGACGGCCGATCGGGAACTCGATGTTCGGCCCGAGCTGCGGCAGTTTGATCGCCTTCGGCCGCTGGATGTTCGGCAGCAACCCGCGCTGCAGCGCGTAGACCCGGTTCGGCGTCTCCGCGAACACGAACTCACCGGCGCCCCACGTCCAGTTGGAGAGCCCCGGCAGCTGACTGATCGGCTTGGGCCAGTTTTGGACGATCTCGTAGGCGCCGAACGGATCCTGCCCGCCCTTTTCGCCCGGAACCGCGGCAAACCCGGCGTTTCGCGCCTGGCCCTGCAGCGGAATCGCCTGCGTTCCAATCAGGATTCCTACGGCCAGAGCCGCGACGATCGCTGCAACGACTGACACGCGCATTCGCATAGCTCCTCCACAAGAAACCAGGTTTCGCCTCAAATACACACGCGAAACCTGGTTTCGTTTATCGAGCGAGTTGTAGCGTAGAATTCCCGCCCATGCAACCCCTCGACTTCGCTCGGGGCAAGGCCTGCGTTATTGCGATTGTGATGGGCGCGGGTGTGCTCAGCGGTGTCTACGCGCAGACGGGAGCGCAGGGCACCTGGTCGTCGAAGGCGGCGATGCCGATGCCGCGGACCGAGGTGGGCTCCGCGTTCGCGGGCGGCAGGCTGTACGTCATCGCCGGAGGACTCGCGATGGCCGAGTCGTCCACCGTCGTTCAGGAGTACGACCCGAAGACCGATCGCTGGCGCGCGCGCGCGCCGCTGCCGATGGCGCTCAGCCATGCCGGCGTCACCTCGCTGAACGGCAAGGTCTACGTCGTCGGCGGCTTCCTCAAGAACGTCCATCTCTACGCGCAGCCCTACGCGTTCGAGTACGAGCCGGCGAAGAACGCGTGGCGATCGCTTCCATGGATGAAAGCCGCGCGCGGATCGGTCGGCGTCGTCGCGCTCAACGGAAAGATTCACGCCATCGCCGGTCGCGGCATCGATCGGGTGACTGTCGGGACGCACGAGGTGTACGACCCGGCGACGAACAGGTGGAGCGAGGCCGCGCCGCTGCCGCAGCCGCGCGATCACGCGCCGACGGTCGTCGCCGACGGAAAGATTCACGTGCTCGGCGGCCGCTTCGACGCCACGACGGACAACACCGACGTGCACTCGGTCTACGATCCGGCAACCAACAGCTGGTCGTCGGCGCCGTTTCTCCCCGAGCCGCGCAGCGGCGGCTCCGCCGTGCTCTATCACGATCGCATCCTGCTGATGGGCGGCGAGTGCGATGGCGGCAAGCCGTTCTCGCAGAACGAGGAGTACGACCCGAAGACGATGACGTGGACGACACTCGCGCCGATGCCCGGCGGCCGTCATGGTTTCTACGCGGTGACGGACGGCCACGCGGTGTACGTCCCCGGCGGAAGCCCGAACTGCGGCGGCGGATCATCGGACACGCTGATGCTGTTCACGCTGCCGACGAACGCAACGCATTGATCAGGAGGAGCACATGGCCACTCGTCGTGATTTCGTCAAGACGCTCGCGGCAGGCACGGCGGCAGCCTACGTCGGCGGCCGATCATGGAGCGACCTCCTTGCCCAGACCGGCGCGCCGAAACGGCGTGAGGTTTTCATCGGCCGCAAGCGCGTGAAGGTGATTGACTCGCACCATCATCTGAACATCGCCGACGTCGCCAGGGTCGTGAAAGGCACGCCGTTCGAGCGGCAGGCGGTCACGACCGGCGACGGCATCATCGGCCCCGAGCGCATCGCGTGGATGGATCGCGACGGCATCGACGTCGCGATGCTGACGCAGCAGGGCGCGTTCTGGTATGCCGTGCAGGATCGCGGGCTCGCGACCGAGATCGTCAAGGCGCAGAACGAAGGAACCGCGGCCGTCGTCGGCAAGTACCCGGATCGGTTCCTCGGGATGGCGTCGATGCCCTTGCAGTTCCCGGATCTCGCGGCGCAGGCGCTCGAGGACGGCATCAAGCGTCTCGGCTTCAAGGGCGGCGGCATCTCCGCCGGCTGGGCGGGCGCGAAGAACCTCAGCGATCCCGAGTACGACGTCTTCTGGTCGAAGGCGCAGGAGCTCGGCGCGTTCCTGTTCATGCACCCTGGAGGCACCAACGGCAACGGCGATCCGCATTTCGCCGGCAAGGGCGCACTGGGGAACACGATCGGCAACCCGCTCGAGACGACGATCTTCTTCTCGCGCCTGATCTACGAGGGGACGCTCGACAAATTCCCCGGCCTGAAGATCTGCGGCGCCCACGGCGGCGGGTACCTTCCGTCGTACCTCGGTCGCACGGACGCGCAATGCCGGCGGCAGGACGACGTCTGTACCGCGAAGAAACGGCCCGTCGAGGACTACTTCCACACGCAGCTGATGGCCGACATCATGGTGTTCCGAGAAGAGGGACTGCGGCACCTTGTCGCCGAGCTCGGCGTGGGACAACTCGTTTACGGGACCGATATCCCATTCGGCTGGCCGGTGACGCCGGATTTCATCCTGAACGCGAAGTCCCTCAACGACGCGCAGAAGGAAGCGATTCTCGGCGGCAATCTGATCAAGCTGCTCAAGCTCTCGCCCGCGACAACGGCGTAAGGAGAATGGAATGCAGAAACGAAGAGACTTCCTGAAAACGATCGGCGGCGCGGCGGCAGGCGCCTACGTCGCCGGACGCGGCTTGCCCGCACTCGCGCAACGCGGCGGCGCTCGCGGCGGCGGCGCCCCGGCTCCGGCAGGCCCGCGCAAGCAGATCTCGATCGGCGGCAGGCGCGTCACCGTGATCGACGTGCACTCGCACTGCACGGTTGATGGCGTCGCCGAGGTCGTCAAGGGAACGCCGTTCGAACGGCAGGCCGGCGGACGCGCGCTCGGCGCCGATCGCATTGCGCTCATCGACAGCGAAGGCATCGACGTCCAGGTCCTGACGATCAACGGCTACTGGTGGTGGGAGATTCAGGACCGCGGCCTCGCCGACCGCGTCGTCCGCGCGCAGAACGAGGGGCTGGCGAAGTGGGTCTCCGATCACAAGGATCGGTTCGTCGCGCTGACCTCGGTCTCGCTGCAGTTCCCGGATCTGGCGGCGCAGCAGCTCGATTACGGTGTCAAGCAGCTCGGACTGCGCGGCGCGACGGTCGGCGGCCACGTCAACGGCGAGTCGCTCTCCGATCCGAAATACGATCCGTTCTGGGCAAAGGCGAACGAGCTGGGCGTCATCGTCTTCATGCACCCGGGCGGCGCCGACAACATCGTCAAGGACACCGCGTGGAAGGCGCGCGGCGACATCGGCAACATCATCGGCAACCCGCTCGAAACGACGTATTTCCTCACGCGGCTGATCTTCGACGGCACCTTCGACAAGTTCCCGAACCTGAAGGTGTGCGGCGCGCATGGCGGCGGCTACCTGCCGTCGTACTTCCAGCGCACGGAGGTGGCGTGCGACGTGCGCGGCAACGCGATGTGCGCGAACAAGAAGCATCCGCGCGAGTACCTCAAGACGAACATCATGGCGGACACGATGGTGCTGACCGACGAAGGGCTGCGGCATCTGGTCGCCGAGATGGGCATCAGCCAGGTCGTCTACGGGACGGACAACCCGCTGAACTGGCCGGTGCCGGTGGAGATGATCGTCAACCACTCCACGCTGACCAACGACGAGAAGATCCAGATCCTGAGCGGCAATCTGATGAAGCTGCTCAAGATCACGACGCCCGCGACCGCGTAATTCCTGCTACACAACCGCGGCGGATTTACACAGCAGAGTGGCGCGAATCCATGAGATTCGCGCCGCCACGCTCAACTGCTGCCGTGGCACAGCTCTTGAGATCCCTCGGCCCGGAGGGACCATGACTCGTTTTGTTTCCGGCATTACGGGATTGATCGGCACGTTCGCGCTTGTCGTTGTAGCCTCGTCGGTTGATCTGCACGCGCAGCGCGGCAATGCGGGTACGCACGGCCGGCCGGCGACGCCCGGCGCGCAGGGCCAGGCTCATCGGCCCGACACCGGCGATCACGCGACCCACACCACCGAGCACGGCAAGAGTGGCGATCGCGCGACGGCGACCGCCGGCCGTCCGGCCGTCAGCGATCAGCTCGCGCGCAACACCAACCTGTCGTCGCGCCTGCAGGCGCTCTTCCCCGCCGGGACGGATCTGCAGAAGGAGAGCGCCGGCTTCCGCAACCTCGGACAGTTCGTCGCGGCCGCGCACGTCTCGCACAACCTCGACATCCCATGGACGGACATGAAGGCGAAGATGACTGGCGACCATCCGGTCAGCCTCGGCCACGCCATCCAGGATCTGAAGCCCCAGGCCGACGCCAAGACGGAGGCCGGCAAGGCGCAGAAGGAAGCAGACGCGGACATCAAGAGCAAGTAGTGCGTGCAGTCCTCGTTCTGCTCGTCGCGGGCGCCGCATCCTTTGGAGGAGCGGCGCCCGTTTTTGCGCAGGGCCGCGGCCATGGCCCTCCACCCGTCGCGTCCAAGGCACCCGGGAAGACCACGACGCCATCGACCACGACGTCGCCGCCTGCACCGACCACTGAAGTCGAGGCTGCGACCAGCGGCCGCCAGCAGTCGTTCGGATCGTGGCTCGACAACGCGGATGTCAACGCGCCGGGCGAAGCGTGGATGTCGATTGCCGCGACTTACTGGCGATCCTCGTCTCTGCGCGAGCTCGATGCCCCGTCGATCGGCGCGTCGGTCGGCGTGACGGCGCGCGGGCAGTTCAGCGCGAGCGTGCCGTATTACCACGTCACCGATCCGTCTGGTTCGACGTTCCATGGATTCGGCGCGACGTATCTCACCGGCAAGTTCGCGCTCGCGCAGGACAGCCGCGTTCGCGTCGCGGTGTCGCCGACGCTTGAGGTCCTCAGTTGGACCGCCGCCGATCTCGGGGCGCACCGCCTCAACGTGGTGCTGCCGATCAGCCTACGCTGTCGCACAGCTACTCGGTGAAATCGGATCCGCTCGCCGATGCGCGCGGCGAGCCGCGGCATCGCACGGATGCGAGCGGCGGTATCTACGTGAGCGCCGGATCGAGCTCGGTGGTCTTCCTCAGCATCGGCCGGACGATCTCGCCGGTGACCGACACGAGCGGCCGCCTGTCGCTCACCGGCGGCATCACCATCAACGTCGCCGGACCCGCCGCGCACACGCCCCGCGTGCCGTGATATACGGTGCGCTCGGGAGCGGGCGCGACGTCTCGGCCTCACAGGAAGTTTGCCGTCCTTCCGATCCTCGTGGTCCTGCTGACCGCGGCGGCCTGCGCGGCGAGCAGGGCGACCCGGCGGAGCTGCCGCCCGCGCAGAAGCCGGACGGCAACTTCACCGCCTGCCACATCCTCTACACGAGCGTCCGGCGCGAGCCGGCCGGCGCCGGCTGGCGCACCGATTATCCGTGGGGCGAACGGCATCTGCTGATGCGCCTCGCCGAGCTGACGAAGACGCGCGTCAGCCTCGTGACCGGCGGCAAGACGCCGCATTCATGGCTGGTGCGCCTCACGGACGATGCGCTCTTCCGATGTCCGTACCTGATGGCCTCCGACGTCGGCACGATCGGATTGACGGATGCGGAAGCGTCACGCCTGCCGAGTGGGAGCAGTGGACGCGCGAGTTCGCGAAGGTGATGCCGGCGCCTGAGTACGTCATCGAAGACGTGCCGATCACCGATCCAATCTTCCACCAGATGTTCGAGGTCAAGCGCGTGCCGCAGGTGTCGAACATCCGCTTCTGGCGCGCGACGGGCGGCGCGAGCACGTCCGAGCGCGGCGCCGAATCCGCCACGGTGCACTTCGGCGCGATCCGCGACAAGCACCGGCGCATCATCGCCGTGATGACGCACAACACGGATATTTCCGATTCGTGGGAGCGTGAGACCGACGACCCCGGGTTCTTCCAGCAATTCTCGCCCGACGGGTACGCGCTGGGGATTGACGTCGTGCTCTACGCCCTGACGCATTAGTTGGTGGTTCGTAGTTCGTAGGACGAACCCACGAACCACGAACCCAACCACCAACTACTAACTACTAACTACTAACTAGAACGTCAGCCGGAACCCGAGCTGCGCCGAGCGGTTCTGCCCGGTCGACGGCTTGTTGAAGTTCACCGCGCTCTCGTTCGTCACCAGGCTGTAGTTCTCCAGGTTGAACGCGTTGAACACTTCCGCGATCAGATCGATGGAGTTCCGGCCGCCGAGCGGAAGCCGCTGCTGCAGGCGGATGTCGGTCTTGTTCTGATCCGGCTGCATGAAGCTGTTGCGCGCCACGATCGTCCCGTCCGAGCGGAGACGCGACGAGCCGCCGGTGCCGACGTTCCGAAGGTCGGAGCCGAAGTTCGTGCTCGAGCGGATGCCCGCGCCGAAGTAGTGCACGGCGCTCAGCTGCAGGCCGTGCGTGATCTCCCAGATACCGTTGAACACGAAGCGGTGGCGCTGATCGTCCTGCCCGTAGGTGAAGTCGTTGCCGAGGTGTGAAGGCGGTCTGCACCGCCTCGTACCGGGAGCGCGTGTTGTGCGGAATCATCGACATCGTGCCGTACTGCGGGTACGGCAGCAGCGCGCGGCCGGGGCCCGACGCCGCGTACGGATAGTTCACGCCGGTCGCCGGGTTGTAGGCGAGGTTGATGTTGTCCAGCGTGTCCTTCTCGTGGTCGCCCTTGCGGTAGATGTAGTCCGCCTGGACCTGCGTGACGGCGCCGAACTGCCGTTGGAAACCGATTGACGTCGTCCACGCGCGCGCCATCTGCATGTACTGGTCGGGCGCTGGCATCTCCTGCGTCGTCAACAGCAGACATGGCGCGTTGCCGGTATAGTTGCTGGCCTGCCAGCGCGCGAAGTTCGCCGCCTGCGCCGCCGAGTGGCAGAACTGGCTCTGCGCCTGCTCGTAGGTCGGCAACGGCTGCCCGTTCAACGGGTTGGCCGCGAAGTCGGGACGGCCGTCGTTGTTCAACTGGATTCTCGAGAGCTGCGTGTTGTACTTCGGCCAGAAGGCGTCAACGGTCAAGGCGTCGGCAAAGTAGACCCCCGAGCCTCCGCGGATCACCGTCCGATCGTTGAGCTGATAGGCGAAGCCGACGCGCGGCTGCAGGTTGTTGGTGTCGTTCGGCCGGCCGGCGCGATAGAACGGCTCGAAGCCGAGATCGTTCGCCCACGCGTTGATGCTCAGGTCGTAGCGCAACCCGAGGTTCAGCACCAGCCTCGTGGTCATGCGCCAGTCGTCCTGCGCCCAGCCTGCGTACTTCGGCTGGCCGTACTGGTTCGGGAACTGGCCGATGCCGATGGTATAGGTGCGGACAAACGGTGAGATCGCCGCGAAGTTCCACGTATCCGCGTTGAACGGATCGGGGAACAGCGTCTGCATCAGGCCGGCGGGAACCGTGCCGTTTCTCGCGTCGATGTTGCCGCCGCACATCGCGCAGTTCTCGCTGTCCTCGAAGTGGCGCACGAACTCGGCGCCCAGCTTCAAGTCGTGGTGGCCTTTGGCGTCGTACGAGGTGGTGTAGTCATCGCGAATCTGCCAGACCTTCTGATCGCGATGCCGCGGCGCGTTCTGATTCGCGTTGACGGCGAAGCCGCTGAAGGTGATGCGCGGGTAGCCGTTGGTGACGCGCGGCGCCTGCCAGTGCTTCGACCACGTGACCAGCGTGTTGTTCGCGAACCCGTAATGGCTGTAGCCGCCGCGAACCTCGTTCAGCGAGCGGTTGCTCAGCACCTGCGTGAACTGCCCGATGTATTCCTGGTTGCGCTCGTCCTGATCGATCGTGGAGGCCGGGTGGCTGGTTGACGAACCGTTGCCGAACGGATCCGTGCTTCGCTGTCCCGAGGCCTTGCCCATGATGCGCGTCTTCGACGAGAGCTGGTAATCGAGGCGGATGCCCTGCAGGTGGCGCGTGCTCTTGCCCGACAGCGCGATGTTGAATGCCGGGTACGGCGTGGTCCAGACGCTCGTCAGCGGGTGCCGCTCGTATTCGAAGTTGCCGAAGAAGTGGAGCTTGTCCTTGATCACCGGACCGCCCACCGCGGTGCTGTACTGCTGAATGCTGACCGGGATGACGCGATGCGCGACCGGATCCTCGGCGTTGAAGCGGCTGCTCTGGAAGTTGCTGCGGAACAGCCCATTCAGCTGGTTCGTGCCGGACTTGGTGATGGCGTTCACCTGCACGCCCGTCGACCGTCCCTGCGTCGCGTCGAACTGGTTGGTGATGAACTGGAACTCCGCGATCGAGTCCTGGCTGAAGCGCGGCTGGTTGCCGGCGCCGAGCTCGGAGCCGATCTGCTGGCCGTCCAGATTGAGCTGGAACTCACGCTGCTCGCCGCCGTTGCGATCGGGCAGCGGTGCCGTGGCGTTGGTCGGCGGCGCCTCGCCGGTGACCGTGACGGTTTCCTGCAGCGTCGAGGGCGCCATCTGCAGGTTGATCGTCGCGGTCTGGCCGACCAGGAGGTTGACGCCCTGGCGATTCACGGTGCTGAAGCCGGTCAGCGAAGCGGTGATCCGGTACGTACCGACACGCGCGGGGATGCGATAGACGCCGCGGGCATCGGTCACCGACTCGAACTGGTTGCCGGAAGCCTCGTTGACGGCCACAACGGTCACACCCGGCAGCACGCCGCCGGTGGAGTCCGTGATGGTGCCGGTCAGCGTCGCTTCCTGCGCGAAGACCAGCGCGGGAAGTGCCAGGAAGGCACCGAGAAGGATCAATCGCCTCACAACCACACTCGACCTCATATGACCTCCTCCCCTTCACGGGGACGACGAGCCGAAAGACAACAAACTTACAAACGGAATCCGACAAGCACCAGAAAGCGTCGCGATGGGAAACGGGATAGGCCTGTAGATGACAGGGCTTGGGGGATTCTAGGGGTGCCTTACAGGAGTGTCAAACGGGATCGAAGAAGTGTGAACTGCAAGGAAGCCGGGTCCAAAAGGACCCGGCCTCCACTAACCACAAACCACCAACTACTAACTAGAACGTGAGGCGGAATCCGAGCTGCACCGTCCGCGGCGCGTACGCGAGGTTCGTGCTGGCGTTCGGCTTGCCGTAGTTCGCGTTCGTCTCGGTCAGGTTGTACGTCATGATGTTCGCGCGGTTGAACAGGTTGAAGACATCGAGGCTGCCGTCGAGCGCCGCCTTGCCGTGCAGCGGGATGCGCTGCAGCAGCCGCAACTCCACGCGATGGAGCGGCGTGCCGACAAAGCTGTCGCGCGGAATGATGCTGCCGTTCGGCCCCTGCGGATCGTTGAGCCGCAGTCGATCGATGCTTCCGATCTGCAGTCCGCGCGCGTCGCAGCCGCAGACGATCTGACTGCGAAGCCCGGAGCCGTAGAAGTAGATCCCGCTGGCCTGGAAGCCGTGGCCCACCTGCCAGATGCCGTTGAATACGGCGCGGTGGCGCTGATCGGTGGCACCCAGCGTCCGTTCACCCGCGATATCCGGCGCGACCTTGAACGTCACCTCCCTGAAATTCGTACCGGTCAATG
>QHWQ01000055.1:0-4548 GCA_003222635.1 Acidobacteriota bacterium
CCGCTCGAACGTCAGATCGAAGTCGGCGGCTCTGAGCTCATGAATCAATAGCTCGGCGTCGGCCGGTGAATCTTCAACGAGCAGCGCGCGCAGGGGCCTAGGCACGGTTGCCTCCTGACGAAGCCGCGGGCATCGGGGGACGCTCGTTGAGCACCGCCCAGAACGCGCCGAGCTGCTTGACCGCCTCCATGAACTGCCCGAACGCCACCGGCTTGACGACGTACGCGTTCACGCCCAGCTCGTAGCTGCGCACCAGGTCGATTTCCTCGCGTGACGAGGTCAGCATGACAACGGGCGTCAGACGCAGCGCGGGATCACTTTTGATCTGCCGGAGCACCTCGAGGCCGTCGACCTTCGGCATCTTCAGGTCGAGCAGCACGAGCGCGAGCGGCGCGGGCGCGAGCTGCGCGTACGCCCCGCGCCGATAGAGGTAGTCGAGCGCCTCGGCGCCGTCGTGGGCGACATCCACCTCGTTCGCTACCCGGTGCGAGCGCAGTGCCGCGAGCGTCAGCTCGAGGTCGTTGTTGCTGTCCTCGGCGATCAGGATGTGCGGAAGATCGGCAGCGGTCATGCAGCAGCTCCTTGGCTCGGAAGCGAGAAGTAGAACGTCGCGCCGGCGCCCACGGCGCCCTCGGCCCACGTGCGGCCGCCGTGGCGCTGCACGATGCGCCGGACGTTGGCGAGACCGATGCCTGTCCCGCCGAACTCGTCGGCGCGGTGCAGGCGCTGGAAGACGCCGAACAGCTTGTGCGCGTAGGCCATGTCGAAGCCGACGCCGTTGTCGCGGACGAACACGACGACTTCGCCCTGACGGACTTCGGATCCGACCTCGATGCGCGCCTCGTCGCGCGTGCTCGTGTACTTGATGGCGTTCGACAGCAGGTTCACCATCACGGGGCGCAGCAGCGAGGGGTCGGCGTCAACGTGCGGCAGCTCGTGCACCTCCCACGTGATGCGCCGGCCGTCGACGTCGGTCCAGACCTCGCCGCGCGCCTCGCGAACGAGCTGCGAGAGATCGACGCGCCGCTTGGTCACCGTCGCGCGTCCCATGCGGGAGAACGCGAGCAGGTCGTCGATGAGAGTGGCCATCCGGCTCGCCGCCCCGGTGATCGTCGTCAGATGCCGGCGTGCCTGCTCATTGAACGCCGCGCCGGCCTCCTGCTCGAGCAGTGACGCGAAGCCGGTGATGTGCCGCAGCGGCGCGCGCAGGTCGTGCGACACGGAATAGGTGAACGCCTCGAGCTCGCTGTTGATCGCGTGCAGCTCCTCGGTCCGCTCGCGAACGCGCGCCTCGAGCTGGTCGTGCGCCTGCTGCAGGGAGCGATCGCGTGCCTGGATCTCCGCGAGCATCTCGTTGAACGAGTCGACCAGCACCGTCAACTCGTACGCCGTGCCGACGTGCGGCGCGCGAATGCCGTAGTCCTTCGCCTGCGACACCTGGCGTGCGGACGCCGCGACGGCGGCGAGCGGTCCCGAGATCGCGCGCTGAGACACGCGCGACACCAGCAGCGCGCCGGCCAGCGACAGCACCAGGACCGCCGCGACAATCAGCGCGAAGCGGCCGAGTCGAACGTACATCGCCTGCAGATCCGCCCGAATCCGCACGATCCCAACGGGCGCTCCGTCCGATGTGATGACCCGCGCCACGTACGCGGACGAGGCGTCGAACGCGAGCATTTCGGTGGCGCCGGGAGCGAACTGCGGCATCGGCAGGGGCGCCGAACCATCGCGCGAGTAGGCGGCAAACAGCCGTCCATCGGTCGTGTAGATCTGCGCCCGGACGACGCTCGCCGAAGCCCGCAGCGCGCCGAGCGTCTCTTCCGCCGCGTGCGAGTCGTTGAACAGGAGCGCGGCGACGCTGTTGGAGGCGACCATGCTCGCCTCGGTCGAGAGGTCACGCACCATCGCGGAACGGAACGTGGCGAGGTCGTACGCGGCAAACGCCACGCCGGCGATCAGCAGCGCGATGCCGCTGACCAGCATGTTCATCCACGTGAGACGGCGCGAAATCGAGCCGTGGCGCTGCATCGCTACACCGGTCCCATCCTGGTGCGCACCGCGCTTGCGACGCGCAGCAGCTCGGAGCTCATCATGAGTCCTGCCTGGCGCGCCGACTGAAGGTTGATTTCGAACCGGACGCGGTTGGCGGCGGTGACGAACTGGATCATGCCGCCGCGGTCGGCGAACTGTGGCATGTCGCTGACCGTCAGCGCACCGGATTGCGCCAGCGCCGGCCCCAACGTCGCCATACGGTGGTCCTCGGAGGCGCTCACGAACACGATGTGACAGGCGCCGGCCGCCTCCGGTGACGAGATGCGCCGCACGCTGACCTTGCGGCCGCGGATCGCCGCGCCGGCGATCGTCGCGTCGAGCGTCGCGCCGAACGGGTCGGTGCCGAGCACGCAGATGGCGAACGACGAATCGTCTCGCGCCGCCCGCGGCGGCCAGTCGACGAAGCGCGCGAAGGTAAACAGGTACGCCGCCTTAATCTCGTATTCGCTGCGCGGCGCAGATTGCGCGCCCGCCGGGCACACGGAGATCAGGGCAACGACGGCCGCGGCGGCGGCCCGCAGATGACGGCGAACGCGGAACGTCATGGGCGGGCGTTCAGGAGGCGCCAGCGGATTTCGAGGTACACGCTGCGGGCGATGCCGATGGGTTGTCCGAGGTTGTGGCCGAATTCCGCGTGATAGGGTGCCAGGAGGTTCTGGCCGACGAGGCTCACCTCCGAGCGGCGGGACAGCGCCCAGCCGACGCGGGCGTCGGCCGTGTGATACGCCGTCACCTTCTGCGCCGGCAGCGCGCTGACGTAGCGATAGGTCGCGTCGAACTCTCCGGTCGCCGCGAGGTTGAGGTGGGATTCCAGCCGCACCTGGTGGTGCGGGCTCGAGCCCGTGTAGCGCGCGACCGCGTTGACGTCGATGCTGCCCGGCGTGTTCGCGAGGTTGAAGCGCACGTACGAATACGAGCCGCGCAGCCGCCACCACGTGAGCGGCTGCCACCCCGGAGACAGCTCGAACCCGTCACTGGTCCCGTTGACGCCGTTCACGTACAGCACGTCGACGACCGCGTGCAGCGGTGAAGGCGTCGATTCAAGAGCGACGCGTCCAAGGCCAAAGCTGGCCAGGCCGTCGTGACGGTTGTGAAAGGCGGCGACGTCGAGGTAGGCCGCCGCGCCGAGCGCTGTCCGGTACCCCGCTTCATATCCCGTCGTCCGTTCCGCGTCGAAATCGGGATTGCCCGTGATGCGAAGGAAGATGGGAACAGTGGTCGTCGAGGAGTAGGCGGTGGAGACCACCGCGTTTTCGATTCGCGAGGGGGTGCGCACGGCGCGCGTCACAGCGGTCCAGACGGAGCTGGTCGGCCGTGGCATCCACAACAGCCGTACGCCGGGCTCGGTCTCGAAGCCGGTGTAGGAGTTGTGCTCGAGCTTCGATCCCGCGGTCATCCACAAGCGATCGGGAATCAGAGCTACTTCATCTTCGACGAAGGCGCTATACACGCTGCTCGTCTCGCGGCGCGGCGTGAAATCGAGCGTGGAGATCGCCTGGCTGAAGGCGCTGGGGCTCACACGTGCGCCGCCGCCGGCGGTCAGGGTGTGGCGCCGTGCGATCGTCGCGTGGTGGACAAAATCGATGTCAGCCGTCGTGCGCCGCTCGCCGAAATGCGGCGCGTCCCAGACCGTGCGATCGACGTAGGTCTGCACGCGGAAGCCGCGGCCGCTCGAAAAATCGCGTTGCCACTGCGCGCGCACGTTCATTCCCAACGCGTCGAGATTTCCGTCGAGCGGCTGCTGGGACGGCGGAGAGAACGAGGCCACGCTCGCGCGCTGGCCGTGGCTGCCCTTCGAGACGTCCCCCTGAAGGGTGATCGTGTCGCCCGCCGTGCGCGTCCAGTCGGCGCGGAAACCCGCCTGGCTGGTCCACCATTCATCGAACGTCGCGCCGTCGGCGTGATGCTCCGCGCCGCGATTGACGCCCTTGCCGTACACGCGATAGTCGAACGTCGATCCGTTGCCGCCCCCGATCCGCAATGCACCGGCACCGCGGTCGATGTTGCCGCTGCCGACCGACGCCATCACCCCGTGCGTCTCGGCCGCCGTCCTGGTGATGATGTTGATGACGCCGCTGACCGCATCGGCGCCCCAGATCGTCCCGCCAGGGCCGCGGATCACCTCGATCCGTTCGACGTCGTCGAGCAGAACATCGTGAGCCGGCCAGTACATGCCCGCGAAGAGCGGCGTGTAGATGCTCCGCCCGTCGATCAGGACGAGAAGCGCCTTCGAGAACTGATCACCGAAGCCGCGGACGCCAATCGACCAATGGTCGGAGTCGATGCGCGCCACCTCGATGCCAGGCGCAAGGCGAAGCACTTCGGGAATGCTGGTGGCGCCCGAGCGCCGGATGTCGTCGTGCGTGATCACATGAACCGCGACGCCGGTCCGCCATACTTCTTCCGGACGCTTGGAGACCGACGTCACCTCGATGTCGCCAAGCTGCTCGAGGCTCAGTTCCGTGAGCCGCGACGGTGCGGTCTGCTGCTGTGAGT
>QHWQ01000055.1:4588-10439 GCA_003222635.1 Acidobacteriota bacterium
CGACGACAGCGCCTGCATCGGTCGAGGATCGCTCGGTGCATCGTCTCACGGGACGTTATCTTGTCGCGCTCGCCACGATTGCCGTCCTGGCGCTGATCGGTTACGCAGTCGAACGGCGTTCCGCGTAGCGATGTGCTCCATGGTCGGTTAGAATCCGCTGCCGGAGGCCATGCGCATGCAGACCATTGGCTCGCGTCGTTCATTCATTCGGCATCTCGGTGCGGGCAGTCTGGCCGCATCGGTCGCCCCGGCCGCCCTCGCGCCCGCCTTCGCGCAAAGCGCTACGGCGGGCAAGCAGCCGCGGAGCGCCTGGAGCGCGGAGTACTGGGCGCAGAAGGGCGACGTCAAGCTCTACATGTTCCGCAAGCGGAAGAGCGCGCCCAAAGCGGGCGAGCGTCCGCTTCCCGTGCTCTTCCTCGTGCACGGCTCGTCGATCTCCGGGCGCCCGACGTTCGATCTCACCGTGCCGGGCAAGGGCGAGTACTCGCTGATGAACGTGTTCGCCGACTACGGCTTCGACGTCTGGACGATGGACTTCGAGGGCTACGGACGATCGACGCGCACCGAGCGGAACTCGGACATCGCGGAGGGCGTCAAGGATCTGAAAGCCGCCACCGATCTCGTCATGAAGGAGACCGGGCAGCGCCGCTTCCATTTCTTCGGCGAGTCGTCCGGCGGATTGCGCGTCGGCGCGTTCGCGATGGCCTATCCGGATCGCGCGGACCGTCTCGTGCTCGCGGCGTTCACCTACACGGGCGAAGGATCACCGACGCTCGCCGACCGCGCCAAGCAGCTGGAGTTCTACAAGACGCACAACCGCCGCCCGCGCGATCGCGACATGATTCGCAGCATCTTCACCCGAGACAAAGCGGGCACCTCCGACACCGCCGTGGGCGAGGCGCTCGCCGACGCCGAGCTGCCGTTTGGCGACAGCGTGCCGACGGGCACCTATCTCGACATGACGGCAAACCTGCCGGTCGTCGATCCGTTGAAGGTGCACGCGCCGGTGCTGCTCGTCCGCGGTGAGTACGACGGCATCGCGACCGAGGATGATCTCGTCAGTTTCTTCCGCAAGCTGCCGAATCGCGATCGCCAGTTGATCGTCCTGGCCGGGATGGCGCACAGCGTTGTGCTCGGCATCAACCGAGAGCAGCTGTGGCACGTGATGCGCAGCTTCCTGTCGATGCCACAGCGCCACGACAGCCTGACGTCGTAATTTCGTCAATTCAACCAGTCGGTCTCTCGTAGGTAATCCCGAAGACCGTGTCGGTCAGCCAGCGCCTGAAGCTCTCGTTGTCCATGAACTGCTTGAACAGCTCGGTGTCGTCCTTCAGCACCGCCGTCATCACACGCGCGAGCGCCTTGTCGTGTTCGATTCGGGCGTTCTGCTTGTCCGAGTGCTGCCTGGCGTTCCGGTAAGCCGTGTCCGCCGCAACTCGGTTCGGGATGTCCTCGGTGATCAACCGGTGTACGCGGTCGGCATCGGTCCACGGGATGTTGCCGAACTGGTCGGTACCGGTTCGATCTCGGCATCGGCGTCCGGCAGCTGGATCTTCACTACCGCTTTCTTTTCGACACGGTAGCTGTCCATATCGATGGTTTCCAGGATGCCCTTGGACAGATCCTCCTCGACTGGCGCCGGTAGCTTCGGCACCAGGAAGTTCAGGAAGATCGACAGCTTTTCCCAGGCCGCGTTGGTATACGGCAGGATCGACGACAGGAAGCCGTAGGCGCGCAGAAACGCCTTGGCCTTCCCCTTGAAGTCCACCTGGCCCCCTCGTCGAGCTGCTCTCGATACATGGCGACGCAGGCGTCGAGTATCGTATCCAGCCTGTCGCGGTTCGCACCGCCAAGATAGAGCGCGACCAGCTCGTCTACCTGTGAGGTCGCATACACCTGGTAGCCGTCGAGCGCGGCTTTGAGGTCGTGCAGCTTGTCCGGGTCGGTCTCCTCGGCAAGCACCGTGGTGCGGTAGTAATCGGCGAACTCCTGCTGGATCGTGTCCGAGTCGTTCATGAAGTCGAGCACGAACACGTCGTGCTTCTTCTGCCGTGCGCGGTTCAGCCGCGAGAGCGTCTGCACGGCCTTGACGCCGGAGAGCATCTTGTCCACGTACATCGTGTGCAGCAGCGGCTCGTCGTAGCCGGTCTGGAATTTGTCGGCGCAGATCAGGAAGCGGTAGGGATCCTCCTGGATCTTGTCGGCGATCTGACTCGATGGAAAGCCGTTCAGCGAAGCCTCGGTCACTTTCGCGCCGCCGTACTCGTGCTCGCCGCAGAAGGCGACGATGGCCTGATAGCGGCTCCTGCGCTCGGCCAGATAGTCACGGATGGCGTGGAAGTACTGGATGGCGCGCTCGATTCCGCTCGTCACGACCATCGCCCGCGCCTCGCCACCGATTTTGTTCAGCGCCAGCACCTGTTCGTGGAAGTGGTCCACCATGATCTCGGCCTTGAGCCGGATAGCGTGGTCGTGGCTCTCCACGTAGCGCCGAAGCTTCTTCTTCGCGCGCTTGGTGTCAAACTCCGGATCGGCCTCGATCCTCTTCACCAGTTTGTAGTAGCTCTCGACCGGCGTGTAGTGCGCTAGGACGTCAAGGATGAAGCCCTCCTGGATCGCCTGCTTCATGGTGTAACTGTGAAACGGCCGGTGCTTGACGGTCCCGTCGGCCTGCGGCTCGGGGTCGCCGAAGATCTCCAGCGTCTTGTTCTTGGGCGTGGCGGTGAAGGCGAAGTAGCTGGCATTCGGCAGAAGCTTCTTCGCTTCCATCAGCCGATTGATCTTGTCCTCGAGCGTCTCATCGTCTTCCTCGGCGCCCGCCGTCGAAAGTGCCATGGCCACCGCCGCGGAGGTCTTGCCGCCCTGGCTCGAGTGCGCCTCGTCGATGACGATCGCGAATTGCCGGCCTCGGTGCTCATTCCCGATCTCGTCGAGGATGAAAGGAAACCGCCATCATCCGCGCCACCGCCGTGGTCACTTCCTTTCGGAGTGAGTTCTGGTTGTCAATGACGCCGTCGATGCTGTCCTGCGCCCAGTCCCGCCAGACGACGAAGGCCAATCGTCCAGGGCGTCGCATCGTCGTTCCTCCGCTGACACGGTCGTGCTGCGAAAGCGATGCCGTCGCCGCTGATGAAATCATCACTGCAAGAGTGGGCGACACGATTGCCGCACGGGAAAAATCCAGCGGCGCCGCGAACTTGTCCGCCGGATCGCGGGCGCGATTCGCGATCTTCCGCGGGTTTGCGATGGCACCGCTCCTGCCAAGTGGAAAACTGGAAGAGTGGAAAACTGGAAAAGTAATGCGCCGTCACAGGGGAGGCGACCCATGTCCGATCGAAGACGAAAGGAAGATGACCCATGGTGAGTGCGTTCCTGAACCTGGCGCTGTTTGTGGGCGTGTTCTATTTGATCCTGCTATGGGCCGGTCTGCCGGATCGCCGGAGGAATCGTCCGGCGGATGACGCCGGCGCCGGCACGCACGAGAAGCGAGTCGCCTAGGCGACTCGCTTCACAATCGTCGGCGCTGACGAGGCACGGTGTAAGCTCGACGTCGATTCCCTCAATCCGCAGCCGGCCGGCGTCCGTTGCGTCCCATGGGCGCCGTGACGTGCGCGTTCACCGCGTCCGGGTCGAGACGGGCCTTGTTCAGACAAAGCGTCAGGCTCGCCGACAGACACCCGCCGATCGCAGCGGCGAGCATGCCCGCAGGTGTGGGCCCGGCACCGGCGCCGTAAAACGATAGGCGTCCACGAGCTGAACGTGCGCAATCGCGGTCCTGGCATCAGCGGCCATGACGCATCTCTTTTTCGTAGTTCATCGATGCAAATGCCGTACGTAGGGTGGGGTCCCGCGGAGCGCCTGTGCCACGCGAATGCGGACCCGCTGGTGATCGGGTGCCGCGTCGAAGAGTTCGCGGCGCCGCGGGAATTTTCCCGGCCGACCATCAGGTCGTCGCGAGAACCGTGCGAAACACGTCGCGATTTCGCACAGTTGCCGCATCCGACTCACGGCACACGCGTTGCCCTGCAGTACGGCAACGCGGAGGACGTTATGTTCGACCTGTATACCGGTAATGTGAAGCACCTGCCTCGTAAGGCCGCACTTCCCATCCTGGTGTCGTCGAGCGTGCAGGGAACGGCGCTGGCCGCTCTGGTCCTCATGTCATTTCTTATAGCGACGCGCGAGCTGCCGGCAGTGCCTGACGTCCTCGCGTTTGTTGCCGAACTGCCGGCAGCCGCGCCGCCGCCCCCACCGCCGCCGCGGCCCGCACAAGCGGCCCCGCAGGCGCCGCCAGTGAACCCCGCGGCCGCTCCGCTTGAAGCGCCGACCGAGCTTGCGCCCGAGCCGGTGAGCGCGCCCGTGAACGACGTCGCGGGGGTCGAAGGCGGCGTGGTGGGCGGCGTGGTCGGAGGCATTCCTGCGCTGGCGGAAGCGCCGCTGCCGCCGCCGCCGCCGGTGTCGCATGAACCCGTTCGTATCGGCGGCCAGGTCTCCGCACCGGCGCTGCTCAAACGCGTCGAGCCGGCGTACCCGGCGATTGCGCAGATGGCCGCCATCGACGGCATCGTCATCCTGGATGCGATCGTGGACGAACACGGCCGCATCCAGAGCGTGAAGGTGCTGCGCGGCCATCCGCTGCTGGCGAAGGCGGCGACCGACGCCGTCCAGCAGTGGGAGTACGAGCCGTTGAAGTTGAACGGCACCCCGACCGCGTTCGAACTGACCGTGAGCCTGTGGTTCCACTTCGACGACAAAGCGAAGAAGCGTTCGTGAGGGAGGTGTACAGTGACACGCTCATCATCGTTCCTGACCATCACCACGGGCCTCGTGCTGCCCGTGGCGGCACTGGTGGCCCTCACCGCGGAACGCGCGAGGGCGCAATACGCGGTCTTCGATGCGGATGCCGCCACGCGCGCCTTCCATGAGCGCGTCGACAGCTACGCCGCGCTGCATCACCGCCTCGCGCCGCCGCCCCCTGCGATGACGAGCACGGATCCGATCTCGAAGCTGCTGTCGAGGAACTATCTCGCGGCGGCCATCCGCGGCGCCCGGCGCTACGCGCAGCAGGGCGAGATCTTCACGCCGGAGGTGGCGATGCTGTTCCGGTGGTCGCTGGCCGATTCCATCGGCGAGCGCGACGCGGAGACCTTCCTGCGCGAGCTCAACGGCGGTGAGCCGATGCCGCGCGGGATGCATCCCGACGTGAACGAGCCGTACACGATGACGCCCCTCTACCGCATTCCGCAGGAGGTGCGGCTCGGGTTGCCGCCGATTCCGCCGGAGCTCGATTACCGCATTGCCGCCCATGACCTCGTGTTGTGGGACATCTACGCCGGCGTCGTCGTCGATTTCGTGCCCGATGCGCTCACGTCGCGTGTTTCCACGATGTAGGGCGGACCTTGTCAGGTCCGTCGCTGTAAGGAGAAGACCATGACCGACCGAAGCGAACGTGCCGTGTTGAACCATTTGATCGAAACCTGCAAGGACGCCGAGCGTGGGTTCCGGCATGTCGCTGCGCATGCGGCGGACCCGGCCGTGAAGTCGCTCTTCCTCGACATCGCGTCGCAGCGCGCGAGGTTTGCGTCCGACCTGATGCCGTTTGCGCAACGGCTGGGGGGCGCCAACGCCCATGAAGGCACCGCGGCGGGTACGCTGCATCGCAGCTGGATCGACCTGCGCAGCGCCATCTTCCGCAACGATCCGACGGCCATCGTGCATGAAGCCGAGCGCGGAGAGCACTTCTCGCTCGGTGTCTACAAGGAGGCGCTCGACGGCATCCTGCCGCCGTCGGCGCGAGATCTCGTCGAGAACCAGTATGCCGAGCTCCAGAAGACGGCGGACCGTCTGAAGG
>QHWQ01000056.1 GCA_003222635.1 Acidobacteriota bacterium
TCGGATGCCGCCATCGAACCGGTCTGGATCTCGCGGTGGCGATGGGCCTGTTGCCGCGTCCGCAGTGGGTGGATCCATTCGCCGCGATGTTGCGTGAGCGCGGTGAGGCGCATGAACGCGCGTTCGTCGACTCGCTTCGCGCGCAGCAGCTCACCGTGCGTGACCTGCGCGGAGCGCCCGATGCGGCAGTGCAGACGCTGGACGCGATGCGCGCGGGCGTTGACGTGATCGCGCAGGCGCGGTTCGACGCAGGCCAATGGGGTGGCTACGCGGACGTGCTGCGGCGCGTCGAAGTCCCCAGTGCGCTTGGCGCGTGGTCGTACGAGGTATGGGACACGAAGCTCGCGCGCGAAACCCGCGCCGGCACCATCCTGCAGCTCTCTGCGTACTCTGCGATGCTCGGGTGCATCCAGGAACGGATGCCGGAGCACTTCTACGTCGTGACGCCGGATCCGGTCACTCCGATCCACGCGTATCGAACACAGGATTACGCCGCGTATTACCGGCTCGTTCGTTCGCAGCTCGAAGCCGCAATTGCCGCGGGTCCCGAAAACCTGCGGTGTCGCAACTATCCGGAGCCTGTGGAACATTGCGACGTGTGCCGCTGGTTCACGCGGTGCGCCGCGCGGCGCCGCGCCGACGATCATCTGTCGTTCATTGCCGACGCGAGCCGCCTCCACCGGCGCGAGCTCGAGGCCAACGGCATCGCTACGCTTGCAGCCGCCGCAGCCATGCCGATTCCGATTCCATTCAGTCCCATCCGGGGCTCACGCGCGGTATACGAGCGGATCCATGCGCAGGCGCGGCTGCAGGAGGAGCAGCGGCGGACCGGGCAGCCGGTTTTCGAGATGCTCCCTGTCCAGCCCTCCGCGGGGTTGTGCTGTCTACCCGAGCCATGCGCCGGAGATCTCTTTCTCGATCTCGAAGGGGATCTGTACGCGCGGAACGGAGGCCGCGAGTACCTCTTCGGCCTCGTGCATCATGATCCCGGTGGTGCCTCCGCCTACCGCGCCTGGTGGGCCTACGACGACGTCCAGGAGCGCGCGGCATTTGAGCAGCTCGTGGATGTGATCGCCGCCCGGTGGGCGGAACATGCCGGCATGCATGTCTATCACTTCGGCCACTACGAGGTGACCGCGCTCAAGCGCCTCATGGGCCGCTACGCCACCCGCGAGGCGGACATCGACCGTCTGCTTCGTGCAGGGCGCTTCGTCGATTTGCTGCCGATTGTGAAGCAATCGCTGCGCGCCGGCGTCGAGAGCTATTCAATCAAGAAGCTCGAGCCGCTCTACGTGTTCGCCCGCGTCGTGCCGCTCGTCGACGCCGGCCATCACAAGCAGGTGCTCGAGCTCGCGCTCGAGGCCGGTACGCCTCAGGACACTCCGGCGGCGGCGCGTGCGGCCGTTGAGGCGTACAACGCGGACGACTGCCGTTCGACACGCGCGCTGCGCGACTGGCTCGAGGTGCGCCGTACGGAAGTCGAACAGTCGGGTACGCCGGTTCCCCGTCCCGAACTGCTGGCTGGCGACGCTCCGGAGAACGTCACGGAGTTACAGCGGCAAATCGAACTGCTGCGCGGCCGCTTGCTCGATGGTGTTCCCGATGTGCCGTCGGATCGCAATGAGGAACAGTGCACCAGATGGCTGCTCGCGTGGATGCTCGACTGGCATCGACGCGAGTACAAGGCGCAATGGTGGGAATACTTCCGGCTACAGGATCTGTCAGAGGAGGAGTTGCTCGATGAACCGAAGGCGATAGCGGGACTGCAGTTTGTCGGGGAAGTCGAGCGTGTGAAGAAGAGCACCGTCTTCAGGTACTCGTATCCCGAGCAATCGGTGGAAGTGCGCGTCGGTCATGACTTGCGCCTGCAGGACGAGACGAAAGTCGGTGAGCTCGTGGCGATCGATCGACAGGCTCGGACAATCGACATCAGGCAAGGGCCGTCGAAGGCAGACATTCGCCCGACGGCGGTCTTCGACAACGATCCAATCTCACCGGACGTGATGCAGCAATCCATCCTGCGCCTCGGTCAATCCGTCGCAGACCATGGACTTGCGGGCGCCAGGGTTGCCGGCGGTTGCGGAATCGATCTTCTCACCCGCGCGACACCTCGCCTCGCCCGCCATCGGTTTGAACCACGTGAGGGCGAGTCGGCTTCGGATTTCGCCGTTCGCATTGCGACGATGCTCGACTCGACGGTGCTGCCCGTTCAGGGTCCGCCCGGCGCGGGAAAGACTACCGTCGGTGCGCGGATGGTGTGTGAGCTGGTGCGCGCGGGCCGTCGCGTGGGTGTGACCGCCGTCAGCCACAAGGTGATCCGCAATCTCCTCGACGCGGTCGCGCGGGAAGCGCGCCGCCAGCATCTGCAGGTGGCGATCGGGCACAAGACAGACGGCCGCGAGTTCGATGCGTCGGACATCGTCGAGATCGGCGAGTCGAAGGACGCGCTCGCCGCGCTTGCGGCGGGTGCCATCCAGGTGCTCGGCGGCACGGCCTGGTTGTGGGCGCGCCCCGACGCGGCCCGGTGCGTGTACGTTCTCTTTGTTGACGAAGCCGGGCAGATGTCGCTGGCGAACGTGCTGGCCGTGTCGCCGGCCGCAGCCAGCGTTGTGCTTCTTGGCGATCCGCAGCAGCTCGATCAACCGCAGAAGGCGAGCCACCCTGACGGAACGGATATCTCCGCTCTTGCGCACGTATTGGGCACCGCCCGGACGATGCCGTCGGATCGAGGCATCTTCCTGGCGAGCACCTGGCGTCTGCCGCCGTCGATTTGCCGCTTCACATCAGAGGTGTTCTACGAAGGGCGCCTCGGCGCGCCGGATTCACTCGGCGTTCAACGTCTCGATGGCACCGACGGCTTTGACGGCGCCGGACTGTGGTACGTGCCGGTGACGCATGACGGCAATCAGAACTGGTCGCAGGAAGAGATTGATGCGGTCGATGCGCTGGTCGGCCGCCTCGTGCGTCCCGGTGCGCGCTGGACGCATGCGACCCGCGGCGCGTTGGAGCTCACGGGACGGGATGTCCTGGTGGTGGCACCGTACAACGCGCAGGTCACGCGGCTTGTCGAGCGTTTGCGCAACCGCGGCGTCGCGGCCGGTACAGTCGACAAATTCCAGGGGCAGGAAGCCGCGGTCGTGATCTATTCAATGGCGACGTCGCGCGCGGAACACGCGCCGCGTGGGATGGAGTTTCTCTATAGTGTGAACCGGCTGAACGTCGGCACTTCGCGCGGCCGCTGCGCGGTCATTCTGGTGGCGTCGCCACGATTGTTCGAGCCGGAGCCCCGCACCCCGCGACAGATGCAGCTCGCCAACGCGCTGTGCCGCTACCGCGAGCTCGTCAATGTGTGAACTCACAGTTCGTTGAGCAGCGCGATAGCCATGTGATTCGCTTCGTGCATGAGGGCGATGGCGCGGTCGACCTCGTCGTCTCCCTCCACGACATTTACGTGCGCGCTCCGATTCGCATAGTTCGCCGCAGCAAGAGCATCCACAACGATGCGCAGGCCGTCGAAAGACGTGGCGATGCTCGTGTCTACGCGCTCGACGGCGGTCACCGACCGACGACTCGTCGCCCGCGCTTCGCGCATCACCGCCATCGCTTCATCGGCCTTGTCGAGGATCGCCTGGATTTTCCTCTTGCGCTCGTCCTCGGTCATTCCTCCGCAGCTTAGCGTCGTCGAGACGACGGGTCAACGGTCGCAGATTTTGCACCATCGCACGTTCGCACCGTCGGACGCACCTTTCGCACCCATCGCACCTCTCGCACCCTTCGCACCCTTCGCACCACCTGGATCACCGCTTGACGCCGTCGTACTCGAGCATCTGCGTCGTCAGATCGAGCGGATACGAGATCTTCACGTCCGTGATCTTTCCGTCCGCGCCGGTCACCGCCTCCAGCTTCGGCTGGACGAACCCGCTGTACGACGGCAGATTCAGCTTGTCCACACGCGCGACCACTTCATCGCGCAGCTTCGGATCGAAGTGCACGCCGTAGGTGTCGAACAGCTTCGCCGCCGCCGCGTAATCGCCCTCTGACTTGATGCGCTGCACGTCCGCGAGCAGCGTGCCGACGCCGTCGCGGAACGCCTTCGGATCCACCATCACGAGATACGTCTTGCCGTCGCGCGTGCGCTGCTCGATCGCCTTCGTGTTCGCCATCAGCCAGCGGACGATCATCTGACGGTTGCGCATGTGGTCCTCGGCAATCGTCGTCCCCTCGCGCACGCGCCGCAGCTGCACGATCGCGTTGCGCGTGTAGCCCTCGTACTCGGCCCGGACCATGGCGTCCTGGTCGGCGGCGGGGATGATGCCGAGCTCGACGAGTTTCGGGTCGGCGAGATAGTAGAGGCCGACGAGATCCGCGCGCCCTTCCTCGAGCGCGGAGAAGTGCTCCTTGATGGCCTGCTGCGGCGTTCCCTTGAATCCCGCCGCCTGCTGCCCCGACGCGTGGCCGATCACCTCGTGCATGTCGGTGTGCAGGTTGTCGGCGAGCGAGCCGTACTTCATCCCGCGCTGCGCCTCTTCGGGCGTCCACGAGAACTCGCCGCGCATCGTGCCGGGCGTCGACTTGTCGTAGGCCTCGAGGATGTTCGACAGCGACACCGACTTGCTGCCGTACTGCTCGCGGATGCGCTGATCGTTCGGCAGGTTGATGCCGACCGGCGTCACCGGGCCCGAGTCGCCGGTTTCGACGATGATGTCGATGGCGTTGGCGATGATGCCCTTGACGTTCGACTTGCGGTACTTCGCGTCGTACGGCATGCGGTCCTCGAACCACTGCGCGTTGTCGCCGATCGTCTTGATGGTCTTCGTCTTCTCCGGGTTGATCGCGAAGACGAGCCCCTCCCACGCGCCCTTGATGCCGCGCGGATCCAGGTAGACCTCGATGAAGCCGTTGATGGTGTCCACCGGCGACGCCTTGTCCTCGACCCAGGCGATGTCGTACTTCTCGCGGTCGCTCTGCTCGCCGGTGCGGTACCACTGGATGAGCGCGCGCAGCGCGTTCTGCATCGGCTCGGTGGCGAACGGGATGGCATCGTTCAGGTGCCGCACGATCTCGGTGATCTGCTTCGAGTAGCGGCCGTCGATCTTGTAGACCTCTTCGGTGAGCTTGCCGTTCGCCTTGACGAGCCGCGCATTCAACCCGTACTTCTCGGTGAACCCCTTGACGTCGTTCATCGTCACGCCGCCGGCGTAGAGGTTGTTCGCGCTGGCGGTGAGGATGTCCTTGCCGGGCGGCGGCGCCTTGGTCGTCACGCTCGGATCGAAGTTGGGATCGAAGAACATCGGCTCCAGGCGCTTGAGCATCGCGTCGAGTGTCTCCTCGCTCTGCGCGAAGGTCGCGCCCGCGGCCTGCGCGGCTTTCGCCGCCGCCGCGAATGCCTCGGGCGTCGTCTTCAACACGAACTTGCGCGCCGTGAGGTTGTTGTACGGGCCGTTGTTGATCCAGAAGTACTTCGTATAGCGCTGGACCTCGGCGAAGGTCGCGGGGTCGATCCCCTGCGGATGGGCGACGATCTGATCGAGGATGCCGCGCATCTCCAGCGCGTTCCTGTGCTTCTGATCGATGTAAATGTCGCGCCCGGCGAGCGCCGCCTGAGACAGGTGCCAGATCAGCGTCTT
>QHWQ01000320.1 GCA_003222635.1 Acidobacteriota bacterium
TCCGATGACGCTCGGCGTGAACGTCGTCCCGAGCCCGCTCGCCTGCGCGCTGAACTCCTGCCACCAGTCGTAGTTGACGCCATCCGCCGCGTCGTCAGCCGCGAGACTCGAGCCGAGGTGATCCTCGAGCGCGTCGCGCAGCGAGAGCGCCAGCGGCAGCGCGGTCAGCAGCGTGAACATGAAGACGCCGGCGACGGCTGCCGGCGCGGAGACGAGGCGCCGCCATCCGTCACACCAGGGACGCATAGGTGACGAGCAGATCCTGGAGCCACGCCATCCACTTGAGGCTCCACTTGAGACTCGCCTCATCGCCGCGCGGCTGCAGCGTGCGGCTGTTGTTGGTGTAGTTGACGTCGAGCATCAGCACGCGATTCGGATCGACCGCGACCGATCGCGCGCGCACGTTCGTGTCGTACCGGTAGATGATCCGGCGCTCGACGCCATTCCACCGCTCCGCCTTCGTCGATCCGTCGCTGAAGGTCGTGACGACGTCGACGGGAAAGATCGCTTCGCCGAACCGGCGCGCGACGACGGTCGTGCGGAAATGGTCCTTGCCCGCCGGCGTGCTGGTCAGCTGCTGCACGCCGTAGTCGAACGTGTTGGAGCCGCGATACACGTCGTTGAAGAACGGCGTCAGGTCGCGCCCCGCGGCCGCGCCGATCGCCTGGAAGAAGTCGTCCGGGTTTGGATGGCGGAACTTCCACCGCTCGAAGTACGTGGACATGCCGTGCTGCAGCGTGTCCCATCCGAGCCAGTTCTCCAGCGTGTGCAGCCAGAGCGCGGTCTTGAAGTACGTGATGTTGCCGCCGGTCGAGGGCCAGTAGCGGAACGAGGGGGTCGCCTCCGCATCCGATTCCGCCTGCGCGCGGTAGCCGGCGATGCCTTCATCCCACTCACGCTTGACGGGGATGTCGTCGAAGACCCACGGAATGAACCCGCCGAAGTACCGCCGCGAGAGGTAGTTGGTCGCGCCGAAGGCGACCTGGTCGGCGCGCGATTCCGAGAACTGATTGATCCCTTCGTCCATCCACGCGTGTTCGAACTCGTTGCTGCCGACCACGCCGTACCACCACTGATGGCCGGCCTCGTGAATGGTCACTTCCTCGACGTCGATCTCGCGCCGCGGCGCGAGCCATCGCGTGCCCGCCGTGAACAGCGTCGGATATTCCATCCCGCGGCTGCCGCTCTGAAACGCGGGATCGACGATGGTCAGGTTGTCGTAGGGATACGCGCCGAACCACTCGCCGTAATACCTCAACGTCGCCGCGGCGGCATCGAAGTGGCGCTCCTCCTGATCCGCGTGCTCCGGCTGCAGCAAGAGGCGCATCTGCACGCGCGGGAGCGTCGGATGCCTGAAGGTCCGCGTCCGCACGAGAAAACGCGGGCTCGTCGTCCAGGCGAAGTCGTGAATGTCGTCGCCATGATAACGATGGATCGACGTTCCATTGGGGCCGTCAGTGACGCTGACCTCGCGGCCAGAGGCGCCGACGACGTAACCGCGCGGGACGGTCATCCGCACGTCGTAGACGCCGTAATCCGAATAGAACTCCGTGCCCGCGTGGAACTGATGCGTGTTCCAGCCCGCGTCCTCGAGCACCCCGATCTTCGGGAACCACTGGCCGAAGAAGTAGTAGTTGTCGATGTAGCCGGTGCGCGAGAACGGCCGCGGGACCTTCGCGCTCCACTCGATCTCGATCTCGATCGTCTCGTTGGGCGCAACCGGTCGCGGCAGCGGGACGGCGGCCACCGTCTGATCCGCAGTGTTGCCGTCGTCGGGCGCGATGAAATGCAGCCGAGGCGTGAGCGCGTCGACGCGGTCACCCCAGTGCACGCGGAGCTGGCGGATGTCGGTCCAGCCCCAGGCGTCGCCGCGCGGCGTGGCGGTGTTGCCGCCGAGCCGGCGCTCGCGCAGCCAGGTCGACTCCGCGTTGCGCCACGCGTTCCAGTAGAGATGAAGCTGAAGCTCGCGCGTGGGATTCGCGCTGATGTTGCGCCACCGGATCCGCTCCGTGCCATGCAGCGAACGATCGCCGGGCTCGAGCCGCACGTCGATGTCGTAGCCGGCGTTGCGCGGAGACTTCGCTCCAGGCGCCGCCTTGTCGAACTTTTGCGAACTCTCGGCGACGGCAGTGCACACGAGCACAACCCCAGCCGCGAAAAGCACAAGCCTTCGCACGGCCGAATGTTACCCTAGGGGACTTGGGGACTAAGGAACAGAGGAACAAGGGATAGTCCCTGAGTCCCTTTGTTCCTTAGTCCCTTTTGCTTATGACGATTCGAGTGATGCATGTCGGGTTGGGACCCATCGGCGCCGCGGTCGCGCGGCAGCTCGCGGGCCGCAAGGGGTTCCGTATCGTGGCGGCGGTCGACATCGATCCCAACAAGGTGGGACGCGATGTCGGCGTGATCGCGGAGATCGGCAAGCCGCTGCGCGTCAAGATCACGAGCGACGCGCGCAAGGCGGCGAAAGCGAGCAAGCCCGACGTCGCCGTCCTCTGCACCTCCTCGTCGCTCAAGGGCGTGCTGCCCCAGATCGAAGAGCTGCTGAAGCTGCGCCTGCCGATCGTCTCGACCACCGAGGAGCTCGCCTATCCCGCGCCCGCCAATCGCCGGCTCGCGAAGCGGATCGACGACATGGCGCGCAAGGCGAAGGTGGCGGTGCTCGGCACCGGCGTCAATCCCGGCTTCACGATGGACGCACTGCCGATTGCGCTCACCTCGGTGTGCGAGCAGGTCAATCGCATCGAAGTGCGCCGCGTGCAGGACGCGCGCGTGCGGCGGCTGCCGTTCCAGCAGAAGATCGGCGCGGGCCTCACCCGCGAGCAGTTCGAGCAGCAGGTCGCAGTCGGCATGGTGAAGCACGTCGGCTTCACCGAATCGATTCAGATGATTGCCGACGCGATGGGATGGAAGCTGACGCGCATCGCCGACAACGTGCGGCCCTGGATGGCCGAGGAAGAAGTGCACAGCGAGCTGCTCGCGGTCGATCCCGGCTACGTCGCCGGCATCAGCCAGGAAGGGATCGGCTACATGGGCGAGGAAGCCAAGATCCACCTGCAGCTCGATGCCTATCTCGGTGCGCCGGAGTCGTTCGACTCGGTGCTGATCGATGGTTCACCGCGCCTCTATTGGAAGGTGCAGGGCGGCGTCCACGGCGACATCGCCACCGCCTCGATGACGGTGAATTCCATTCCGCACGTCATTACCGCCGCGCCCGGCCTGCGGACCATGCGCGACATGCCGCTGCCGTCGTTTTTCCCCGGGAAATAGCCAGTTCGAAAGGTGTGCGCCCAGTGCACGGTTTCGTGCACGGCGCGCACGTTCGGGCCGTGCACCCTGGCGGAAACAGCCGTAAAATCGCAAGGATTTTCCGCCCCAGCTCGGCACGCTCCCTGCTGTTCGCTCCAGTCACCGAGGGACAAGAAGTGCAGATTCTCATTGCGGACGACGACCCGGTCAGCCGGCGGCTGGCGACACACGCGCTTGCGGGATGCGGCGCGGACGTGGCGGTCGTCGAGGACGGCCACGCGGCCTGGAAGCAGATTCAGGAGCGCACGCAGTCGACCGTCCTCATTCTCGACCGCATGATGCCGGGCGTCGATGGCGTCGAGTTGTGCCGCGGCGCGCGGCTGCTGCCGGCCTTTCCGCCGCTCTACATCCTGATGGTGACGAGCGCGTCGGAGACCTCGGACATCACGGAAGGCCTCGATGCCGGCGCGGACGACTACGTCATCAAGCCGTTCAAGCCGGCGGAGCTGAAAGCGCGCGCGCAGGTCGGGATGCGGATGGTGGCGCTGCAGGAAAGCATGGCGCGGCGGCTGGCGGAGCTCGAACAGGCGCTCGCCAACGTCAAACAGCTGCGCGGACTGCTTCCGATGTGTTCCTACTGCAAGAAGATTCGCGTCGACGACAAGTACTGGCAGCAGCTGGAAAGCTATCTGGCCGAGCATTCAGACGCCGAGTTCAGCCACGGCATCTGCCCCGAGTGCTTCCCGTCGGTGCTCGACGAAGTTCGCAACCACGACCACCGGCATTAAGATCTGGCGTACGACACGCGCCAGATCTTCTTCCCTCCATCATCCGACACGAGCAGGCTGCCGTCGGGCAGCTGCACGACGCCGACAGGACGGCCCCACACGTCCTTGTTCGTCGGCGCAATCATCCAGCCGGTGAGGAAATCCTTTGGCGGTCCTGACGGCTTGCCGTTGGCGAACGGCACGTAGACCACCTTGTAACCCGCGCGCTGCGAACGGTTCCACGTCCCGTGCAGCGTGATGAACGCGCCGCCCCGATACGGGGCGGGGAACTGCGTGCCGGTGTAGAACGCGAAGTCGAGCGGCGAGTTGTGCGCGGGGAGCGCCACATCCGGCGTCAGCGTCTTCTGCACCAGCTCCGCGTGCTGACCGTTGTGCCGCGGCTCGGGATGCGGACCGAAGTACGCCCACGGCCATCCATAGAAGCCGCCCTGCTGCACGTGGGTGAAATAGTCCGGCGGCAGGTCGTCGCCCAGGCCGTCGCGTTCGATGACCGTCACCCACAGCGTGTCGCTGTTCGGGTACCAGTGAATGTTCGACGGGTTGCGCATGCCGGCGGCGAAGATCTCGTGGCCGCTGCCGTCAGGGTCGTAGCGGTTGATGGCGGCGCGCTCTTCGGGATCCGGCGAGATGTTCGACGAGGAGCCGACGCTGACATACATCTTCTGGCCGGCGCGATCGAACAGGACGGCGCGCGTCCAGTGATTGCCGCCGCCGGGAACCTTGACGACTTCCTGTCCGGGCCCGACCGTCAGCGCCTTCGCGTCGTACGCATAGCGCTTCACCGAATTCGTTTCCGCGACGTAGAGATAGTTCCGCCAGAACGCGAGACCGAACGGCCGGTTCAACCCTGAGATGAGCATCTTCCTGTTCGCGCCGTTGCCGTCCGCGAACACATAGACGTTGCCTGCGCCGCTGTCGGAGAGGAGCACCTCGCCGCCTGGCGCAAGCAGCATGAAGCGCGGCATGTCGAAGCCGGCGGCCCACGGCTGCACGGTGAAGCCTGGCGGCACCTGCAGCTTCGCACCAGCCGGCGCATCGACGACGCGCGGCGTGTTGTTCGCGGATTCCGTGGCAAACGGCGCGGGCAGTTGCGGCGCCTGCTGCGCGGCCATGCTGACGCCCGCGAGAAGCAGCAGGCTCAACATCATCTTTCGCATCGGCAGATCCTCCGGACGGCACATTCTGCCACAGCCTTGAGCGGCGCGTCGTGTACGCGGTCATGCTGGAGCTCGGCTTCAACCGCACCGAGTTCGGCAAGGCGATTCTCGCCGCCTGCTTCATCAACGACCTCGGGACGGTGATTGCGCTCGGCCTGATCTTCTCGCCCTTCACAATCCGGACGCTGGTGTTCGTCGTTGTCAGCATCGGCGCGTTCGTCGTACTGCCGTGTCTGACGCCGCGCTTTTTCGCGAAATACGGCGGCCGCGTGTCGGAGCTCGAGGCGAAGTACATTCTGTTTGCGCTGTTCAGCATGCTGCTGGCGGGAAGCGTCGGCAGCGATCACATCCTCGTTCGGCGCCTGCGGACCGTGACCTTCGGATTGCTCACGCCGTTCTATTTCATCCGCGCCGGCTCCTTCGTGTCCGTGCCCGCGCTCGTCGCGGCGCCGATGGCATTCGTGCTGCTGTTCTTCGCGAAGATGCTCTCGAAGATGTCCGGCCTTTTTCCGGCGGTACGCGCGTACAACTACGTGGGACGTGAAGGGTGGTATTACACGCTGATGATGTCGACCGGACTCACATTCGGCACCATTTCCGCCCTGTTTGGCCTCAATCACGGCATCATCTCGCAGGCGCAATACTCGTATCTGGTCGCCACCGTCATCGGCAGCGCCGTCGTGCCGACGATAATCGCCAACGCGTTCTTCATGCCGTCGCATCTGCTGGCCGAACCGGAGACACCATTCGTCGGGGTCGTCGAAGCGGTGGCCGACGGAGCGACCTAGGGAGGGCTGCTTGGATAGATATCTGATGATCGCGATCGGCGGCGCTGCCGGCGCGATTGCCCGCTATCAACTCGCTGCCATGGTGCAGGCGCGCATCCCCGTCGGATTCCCGCTGGGAACGTTTGTGGTGAACATCACCGGATGCCTCGTGATGGGCGTCGTGATGACGCTGCTCACCGAGCGGCTGGTCGTCCACCCGAACTGGCGGTTTCTGATTCCAATCGGATTCATCGGGGCGTATACGACGTTCTCGACCTTCGAGCTCGAGACGTTCCGCGCCATCACCGAAGGGTCATGGGTCATTGGCCTCGGCAACATCGCGGCGAGCGTTGTCGCGGGCTATCTGGCGCTGTGGGGCGGCGTGATTGCCGCGCGCGCGTTCTGAAGACGAGGATGGGTATGCTCACACAAGGACCGGCGAAGAAAGTGACGGTGTACGTGGGAGAGGACGTGCACCACCACGGCGAGCCGCTCTACCTCGCCGTGCTGAACTATCTCTTCTACCACGGTGTTTCCGGTGCGACCGTGACGAAGGGCATCGCGGGCTTCGGCCCGGATCATCACCTGCACACCGCGCGGATCCTCGAGCTCAGCGAGAACCTTCCTATCAAGATCGAGTTCGTCGACACGCCGGAGACGCTCGACACCCTCCTGCCGAAGCTCCTGCAGATGGTCGGCGAAGGGCTCATCGAGGTGCAGGACACGACAATCCTCAAAGCCGCCACCGCGACGGCTCCACAGGCGGCGCTTCCACACGTCACGCTGCACGGGAAAGCGAAGTTGATGCGGGTCTTCATCGGCGAAAGCGACAGGTGGCGCGGGAAGCCGCTGCACGACGCGATCGTCGAGAGCCTTCGCGCCAACGACATCGCGGGCGTGACCGTCTATCGCGGCATCAGCGGCTACGGCGCTCACGGCCGCTTCCACAAGGAGAAGCGTCTGCGCCTGTCGAGCGATCTGCCGATCATGCTGACGATCGTGGACGAAGAGGCGAAGCTGCGCGCGTACCTGCCGGTGCTGGAACAGATGGTCCAGGAAGGACTGGTGGTCCTGTCAGATGTCGATGTGATCAAGTACACACACCGGCTTCCGTCCGGCGTTCAGTCGAAGGTCCAAAGGTCATGAAGACCGGCGACTCCGCGACGATGATTCGCATTTATTTCGGCGAAGACGACAGGTGGGAGGGCAAGCCGCTCCACGAAGCGATCGTCGAGGAGGCGCATCGGCAGGATCTCGCCGGCGCGACGGTGTATCGCGGCATCGAGGGCTACGGCGCGAGCACGCGCATCCACCGGCGGCACCTGATGACCTCTTCCGATCTCCCGATGATGGTGTGCATCGTCGACGAGCCGGTGAAGATCGATCAGTTCCTGCCGGTGCTCGAACGCATGGTGCACGAAGGACTGATCGCCATGTCCGACGTCGAGGTGATCCGCTATTCCCCGAACACCAGCACGTGAAAGCTGCCGGGCACCATCGGTCCGCGTCCGCGCTGGCCCGCCGGTGGCGAAGCGAATTGTCCAACCGGTAAATAAACGCGTCCGGTCATGTGATCGACCGCCAGCGTGCGTGCGCCGGCTTCGGTCGCAACCTTCTCCACCAGCGAGTACGTGTCGGGCGTGTCCTCGTGAAAGATGGAGAGCGATCCGCCGTCGCCTCCGCTCGACACATAAATGCGCCGGGTCGCCGGATCGAACTCCAGTGCATCGACGCCCGGTCCGATCGGCAGCGTCGTGATGACCTTGCCGGTGTTGCCGTCAACCGCCGCAAAGGCGCCGCTGCGGCAGCCGATGAAGACGCGCTCGTTCGACTTGTCCATGTCCATCGCCGAGGGCTGCCCGCACGGTGCGACGTTCCACGTGTCGAGGACCTTGAGCGCCTGTGTGTCAATCCGGAGCAGCAGCCCTTTGTCCTGCAGGTTCAGAAACATGTGGCCGTTCTCGTCGGACGCGCCATGCTCAGTCCTGCCATCGAAGGGGCCCACCGTTCCGATCACTTTGCCGGTTTTCGCGTCGATCGCGCTGACCTGCTTGTCGCCGCGATCGGCCGTGAACACGCGGCCAGTCTTGTGATCGACCATGATCAGATTCGGATCCTTGCCAACAGGAACCTCGGAGATCTTCTGTAACGTCTTGAGATCGAAGATGACGACCGAGCCCGGATTGCTCTCGCTGATGAACCCGCGGCCGAACTCGCGCGCAATGGCGGCACCATGCATGTCCGAGCCGCCGCCGATGCGGCCGACGACACGATCGCGGTCGATATCGATGACGGTGACTTCCTCATCGTGCCCGACGTACAACCGGCGGCCGTCCGTGTCGGTGGCCGCGTAATCCCACCCGTAATCGCCGGGCACGGCGATCTTCTTCAGCAGGTGGTATCCCGCGGCATGCGCCGTCGATGCCGCGACGATCAGGACGATCGGTAACCATTTGTTCATGAGAGCTCCTTACGAGGACGCCCCCATGATACCGGCGCCAGACGTAAGCGTTTTCCCGCCACGTAATCCGTTTCTCGTACTCGCGGACTCTATGGATTGTTTCGCCGGGCATATCTCTTGCTGCGCGTTCTGCCCAGCGCTCGCAACCAGCCAACATGTCACAAGAAATAGACATTACCCGCCGGACTTTTTGTATCCATGCGTGTCAGGTCGCCTCGTGCGTGGCGCTTGGGTCGCTGGCGGCGGCGTGCGGCGGCGGCGGATCGAGCCCGAGCAATGTTCCGCAGTTGACGACGGTGAACGGCACAGTCAGCGGCGGCACCGTGCAGGTGCAGATTGACTCGTCATCGCCGCTCGCGACGGTCGGCGGCGCCGTAATGGTGCGCGCATCCAGCGGTGCGTTCCTCGTCGCGCGCACCGCTCAGGAGAGCTTCAGCGCGTTGACGACCATCTGCACGCACGAGACCTGCACGATCACCGGCTTCGACAACACGAACTTCGTCTGCCCGTGTCACGGCTCGAGGTTCTCGCCGACCGGCCGCGTCGTCAACGGTCCGGCGAATGCGCCGCTGCGGTCATTCGCGACGTCGTTCTCCAATAACGTGCTCACGATTTCGGTATGAAACGCGTACAAACCTTTCTCTGCGTCTCTGTGCCTCTGTCGCTCGTCGCCGTCGCCTCGATCGCCGCGGCCGGAAGCTGGCGCGTCCCGCAGGGTGACGTCAGCGTCAAGTGTCCGATGACGATTGGCGGCAGCTTCAATGCGAAGACGACCGCGCTCGCCGGCACGTTGACGGCCGGCGGTTCGACCATTGACGGCAGCCTCGCCGTCGATCTGCGGACGCTCGACACGGGCATCAGCCTTCGCGACGATCATCTTCGCGAAAAATATCTCGAGGTCGACAAGGGCGCCGGCTACGACAAGGCGGTCCTGTCGCAGATCACGCTCAAGGGGCTGAACCCCGACGCGCCCGAAGGCAAGGGATCCTTCAGCGGTTTGCTGGCGCTGCACGGCGTGACGAAGATGGTCAGCGGACCGGTTGACGTGCGAAAGGCGGGCGCCGGCTTCCGCGTCAAGGCGTCGTTTCCCGTGAACCTTCCCGACTACAACATCGCCGAGCCGCGGTATCTTGGCGTCGGCGTCAAAAACACGGTGCAGGTCGAGGTGACCTTCACCGCTGCCCAATGAAAACACTTTTCGCGGCCCTTTCGGTCCTCTTCATCGCTTCACTCGCGTCCGCCGAGCCGATGTTCCTGGCCAAGCAGTACACCCGCTGCTCGGCGTGCCATTACTCGCCGACCGGCGGCGGCATGCTGACGCCGTACGGACGGCTGCTCTCGCACCGCGAACTCTCGACGAGTGGCGCCGCCGCGACGGCGCCGGTTGCCGGAGCCGAGGATGACCCGCACGGCGAGCAGGCGTTTCTCTTCGGCGCGCTCGGCGATGCGCTCGGCCCGGTGCACCTCGGACTCGAGATGCGGCCGTCGCACCTCCGCGTCGGTTTCCCCGGCGGGACGTTCAACCAGAACCTGCTGATGAACATGGATCTCATCGGCGCGGTTCAGAAAGGCGGATGGACGGCGTACGGCAGCGCCGGGCGTGAGCCCGCGGCGCACGGGCTCGATACGCGCTTCATCTCCTACGAGCACTGGGTCGCGTATCAGAGCGACGATGGGTTCGGCGTCCGTGCGGGCCGATTCCTGCCCGCCTACGGCGTGCGCTTCTCGGATCACACCGCCTACACGCGCGCCTACCTCGATCTCGATCACCAGGACCAGGTGTACGGACTCGAGGTGAGCGACACGATGGGGCCGTCTTTGCTGCAGGTCGCGGTGAGCCCCGGCAAGGCAGAGGCGTTCCGCACCAGCGACGGTCACACCGGGTTCATCGCCACCGGCCGCTGGCAGATCGATGTGACGCCGCGGACGGCGGTAGTGGGGTCGGCGGCCTATCGTCACGCGACCGATCTCGATCCGAAGTCGGGCGCTGTCGGCGGCGCGTTCGGCTTCGCGCCGGCGCCGCGCATCAGCGTGTGGACCGAAGTCGATGCGCATCTGCAGACGGAGGAGCGCGGCGGGATGCAGTGGGTGGCCGTGAATGAGACGTCCTTCGAGGCCTATCGCGGATTGTGGCTGAAGTTCTCGCCGCAGTTGAAGACGGCGGGCGGGCGGCCGGGTTTCTCGGAGCTACGACGGCTCGCGCTCGAAGCGGATTTCCTGCCGCGGACGCATTTCAACCTCGACGTGTCGTACTACCACGATCACAACCACACGTTCGAGATCGATTCGAATACGCTGCTGACGCAGCTGCACCTGTATCTGTAAAGAGGTGCGATGGTGACGATGTGCGACATGCACAACGCAGCTGCACTTTGGCACCCCGCGGCTGCACTGCGCGCGGGGCAAGCCCCACGGTCCGCGGCAGGAAGTACGACGCGCGCCAGGTGACGCGCTGTGCTACGACACGCACACTGACCGCATCGAGCGGAATAGGGGGCCGCGAGGCACAGCCCGACACGAGGAGCGAGAGCAGAACAGCCGCTGATTTCAAGGGACGGGAGACTATACGCCGCCGCGTTTCTGGAGCCGCGCCGCGTTCTCGGCCGCTTCGTCGCGGTGCTGCGTTTCCTCCGTCATCGCGCGCTGCTGCCGCGCGATGAGACGCGCCTTGCCTTCTTCGGAGCCGGGGCCGGCGGAGATTTTCGCGATCGTCTCGCGCCGGAGCGTCACGGACAGGCCGTAGCAGCGCTGCGCCAGCTCGAACGCCGCGGCGCCGGAGCTCCATTGACGCCGCTCCGCGCGGACGGTGCCGAGCAGGAAGGCCGCCTCGCACTGGCCCGCGTCGAGCGTCAGCGCATCCTGCAGCTCCGCCTCGCTTTCGTCGAGCCGCCGCTCGTGCCATTCGATCATGCCGGAGAGCACGAGCACCGACGCGTTGTGCATCAGCCCTTTCGCCCGGTCGGTATCCGCGCGCGCGTCATCGATGCGCGCGACGTGATACTCGTTCCACGCCCGCCAGTAATACGCCTCGCCCGTGAACCAGCTTCCCAGCTCGATGATGCGCGTCGCTCCGGCAATGGCGTCGTCATACCGCGACAGGTGAGAGAGCGTGACGACGCGGCCGAGCAGCGCGTCGCGATGCGTGGGAACGAGCGTAAGCGCCGCGTCGTAGGATTCGAGCGCGTCGGTCCATTCCTCGCGATCGCGATGCAGCGCGCCGAGACTCGCGACGATGGCCGGCGACTGCGGGAACGCCGCGCGCGCCGCGTTGAAGCGCCGCAGCGCTTCCTCGAGATCGGGCTGCTGCGGGATATCGACCGCGTAGCGGCCGAGCGGAAAATCGACGTCCGCAAATTCCGGGACGGCGGCGCGCACGGACTCGAGATGGGGCGCCTGCGTCGCGCTGCAGGCGCCGGCGCGATATTCGATCAGCGGAACATCATGGAAGCGCTGGACCGCCGCGGCGATCGTCACGTTGCGATCGTCGACGACGTTCTGGCAGACGAGCGAGAGCTCGAGATACGTGCGCAGCAGCGGCGAGCCCGCGCCCTGCGCGAGATCGGTGCGCCAGCCCGCGATCGTGGCGGCGGTCGCGCGGTTCTTCAGCGTGTCGAGCAGGACGACATCGCGATCGTCCGCCAGCGGATCGGTACGCAGCGCTTGAACGATCTCGAGGTAGTCGGCCCAGTCGGCGCCCGGCGGCGTCGCGGCGAGCGCATGATAGAGCCACGCGGAGAAGGGAAGGCCGAGCTCTTTGGCGCGCGCGACGAGCAGCAGGGCCGTCTCGAAGATGCGGTTGCGGTCGCCGGCGGCGAGCGCCGCCAGATGCGCCTGCTCGAGACACCGGTAACAGCCGCGTTCGACGAGCGCATCGATCGTCGCCGCCGCGGCAGCGTCGACGCGCGGCGCGGCAGAAGGGCGGGGCGTGTGGGCCGCGCATGCCGCCCCAGTTGTTGCAAGCGTGAGGAGCAGGACAACAACGCGCACGGAAAGAAGAGTTTAAACTAGACCATGATTCCGCAGGAAAGCCTCACGCAGGTCCGCCGGACACTGCTCGATTTGCACAAAGCGCTAATCGAACGCGAACGGGCCGAGTATGAACGGGGACACGGCGCCGTCTCGGCCGGTGAAATGCTGCAGCTGCTGATTCGCGATGCGGCGTTTTCCTGGCTGCACCCGATCTCGGAGCTGATCGTGCGCGTGGACGAACTCATCAGCAACGCGAGCGAGCGGCGGCGGCCGACGCCCGCGCGTCCGCCGATGACGCGCGACCAGGTGAACGCGGAGGCGGAGATCCTGATGATCGAGACGCGCCAGCTGCTCACCGACGGCGAGGCGCCGGGCGGCTTCCGCGAGCGCTACGACGCGGTGCTGCAGTCCGACCCCGCCATCACCGTGATGCATCGCGCCGTCATGAGCGCGCTGCCCAACGCAACGCGCACGACGCATTAATGTCGCGCGCGGCGCCGCGCGCGAGCCGCGCCGCCATCGATGCGGCCAGGCAGGTATGGGTTGAGCTTCGCCGTACTGCTGAGTAGGCTCGTAAAAAAATCATAACAACGGTCGAGCTTGGGTGCAATTGAGGGGTGCTATCGTACCCGTCATGTCGACCGAGCCCAAGCGTCATCACCACCATGCGGTGCAGTTCTACGGGAGCGATGCGGAACTCCTCAACACCGTCGGCGAATTTCTCAGCGAAGGTCTTGTCGCGGGGCAACCGGCGATTGTTATTGTGACTCCTGAGCACAGGGACGGCATCGAGCAGGCACTTGAGTCGCATTTGATTGATGTGCGTGCCGCAAGGCGATTGGGCGACCTCATCATGCTCGACGCCGACGAAATCCTCGCGACGTTCATGGTGGATCAGGCGCCGGTAGGCTCGCTTTTCAGACGAAGTGTCGGCGACGTCATCGAGCAGACGCGCCGCGGCCGCGAGCGCACGCCAGTGCGCGCCTACGGCGAAATGGTCGATGTGCTCTGGAAACAGGGCAGGGCGGACGCCGCGATCCGCCTCGAGGTGCTCTGGAATAACCTCGCCGAGACTCACACCTTCTCGCTGCTGTGCGCCTATTCGATCGGCAACTTCTACAAGCAGACCGACAGGTACCAGGAGGTCTGCGACCTGCACACACACGTGCACCCGCACGAAGCCACCGTCGAGACCGCGTAATTTACCGGCGGAAGCCGCGCGCATCCGGCCACGTCCACCCGTCCGCCGGCCGGCGGATGCTCTTCAGATGCACGTTGTAGGTCGTTGCGCTGCGATGCGGCGCGCCGGTGATGATGATGTGATCGCCCGGCCGTAGATCAGTGGCGCCGACCCCCTGCTGTTCGAGCCGCCGCGGGTTCGCCCATTCCGCGCCGAACCGCCGCACGACGCCGCTGCCGTCGGCTGCGTTGAAGTAGACCCATGCGTGCGGGTTCCGGTACTCGAAGCTGACGATGTCGCCTTCGAGGGAGATCTGTTTCTCTTCCGCGTAATCCCGGGCGAACGAGTGGTGCGCGTATGCCGCGGTGGCACCCAGTAGCGAGCCCAGTCCCAGAACCAAAAGCCTGCGCTTCACGCGTGTCCCTCCTGCGATTGCTATACGACGCGGCGCACGGAACAGGTTACATCCATTCGGCAGCGAAATCGCATGACGTCTCGTCATGCAGTTGCAGATGCCGCAGACGCCTGACGACCACAGCCGTACTCCCCCGGACCCCCAGCCCCGCGATCACGATCGCGACGATGAGATTCCGGACACGCCGTTCGACGAGCCGCCGCCGACCCCCGTACAGGATCCGCCGCCGCCCGTCACGCCTGGTCCATATCTTTAACAGGAGAGACTCGCATGACCGTCATCGGTTGGATTGTCTTTGGTTTGATCGTTGGCGCGCTCGCCAAGCTCGTGATGCCGGGGCGCGACCCCGGCGGCATCATCGTGACCATGCTGATCGGCATCGCCGGCTCGATGCTCGGCGGTTTCATCGGGCGCGCAGCGGGCTGGTATGGCCCGGGTCAGGCCGCGGGATTCCTGATGTCGTTTCTCGGCGCGGTAATCCTACTGATGCTGTATCGGATGCTCGTCCGCCGGCGTACTACACTTTAGTGAGCGCTTCGGCGCGCCAGCAGAAGCTGCACGCCTTGCAGCAGTAGTACTGGATGGCGCCGACGCGCAGTGTCGGACGGACCGAGTCCGACTCGCATACCGGGCACGTCTTGAATCCGAGCAGCGCCTCGTCCACCGACGCGGGCCCATCGGTTTCGTAGTCGAGCACCTGGCGCACGGTTCTGGCGAGATCGTCCGCGAGGGAGGGATGCGTGAGCCAGGCGTTGCATCCCGCCTTCGTGCTGTCCTCCGCGCACATGCGCGAGACGTCCGGCGTCAGCACGATGATCGGCGGACCTTCGCCGCCGTCGTCGGTCTGCTGCGGTTTCTTGATCTCGCGGCAGAGCTCCCATCCGGTCATATCGGGCAGCCGCAGGTCGATGACCGCGCAATCGGGCAGCACCTCGCGCGCAACCCGTAGCGCTTCCTTGCCGCTCGTGGCGACGCGCACTGTGAAGCCGTGGCGGGTGAGCGCGGCCTCATAGTTCACGACATGATCGCGGATGTCATCCACGAGGAGCACGACTTCGGGGGAGGGCGTCATGGACGCGGCAGGCGCGGCAACCTCTTCTTATCCATCCAACCCCAGCATGACGTCAAGCTGGGCCGCTACAATCTGTCGGTACATGACTGAAGAAATCAGCGGCGAGCATCACCGCCATCTGCTCGATCGCGTCGTCTTCCTGAGCGACGGCGTCATCGCCATCGCGATGACGCTGCTCGTGCTCGACCTGCGCCTGCCACCGCTCGCCGACCTCTCGTCCGGGACTCTGCGCGACGCGCTCGTGTCGAACATCCCGCATTTCATCTCCTTCGTCATCAGCTTCGAGGTGATCGGCATCTTCTGGATGTCGCATCTGCGGATGTTCTCCTTCATCGCCGTCTACACGCGCGGCCTGGCGTTCCTCAATCTGCTGTTCCTGATGTCGATCGCCATCATGCCGTTTTCGACAACGCTGGTGGGCGACTATGGGCGGCTGACGCTTGCCGCGGTGTTCTACAGCCTCAGTCTCGTGTTCACCAGCGGAACGTCGAACCTGCTGTGGTTCTACGCGTCGCGCCGCGGGCGGCTGCTCGACCCTGCCGTGTCTCACGCCGACGTGGTCGTCGTGACCACGCGCGGGCTCGTCACGCTCGCGTTATTCATCGTCGGCACCGCGGTTGCGTTCATCAACGTGCAGCTGGCCAGCATCGTCTGGATCAGCATTGCGTTCGTGTCGCGCGCGGCCGAGCGGATCGCGCGCCGCCGCGCCTCGCGATGATCGTGCGACGGCACAGTCTGCTGGCCGGCGCCGCCGACGCGCGCGGCATTGTCGTCGTCATCGACGTGCTGCGCGCCTTCAGCTGCAGCGCGCTGATGTTTCATTACGGCATTCGCGACATGGCGCTCGTGAAGACACCGCAGGAGGCGCTCGGATTCCGCGAGCGCGATCGGGATTATCTCGTTGCGGGCGAGGTGAAAGGCGTCAAGGTCGAAGGGTTCGACATCGGCAACTCGCCGGCGGAGATCGCCGCGAAAGGGCAGTCGTTCTTCCGCGGGCGGCGCGTGGCGGCACGATCGTCGTCGGGGACGCAGGGAGTGCTTGCGGCGGCGGCGCACGCGGACCTGGTCATCCTCGGCAGCTTCATGACCGCGGCCGCCACCGCCGCCTACATCCGCGAGCGCGCGAGCCTGGACACGCAGGTCACCATCGTTGCGATGGGGTTTGAAGCCGTTCGCGCGTCGGTTGAAGACGAGCGCTGCGGCGACTACCTGGAGCATCTCCTCATCGGAACACCGTACGACCACCTGCAGGCGATCTGGGATTGCATGCGCGATCCCGACATTGCCGCCAGCCTGCGCGGCGAGCACGACTACCGTCCGAAGGAAGACATCGTGCTCGCGCTGCAGCGCGATCTGTTCGACTTCGTGATGGTGGCCCGGCTAGACCCAGGCGATCTCGATTCGGGAGCGATCGTCGTCAATCGACTTCCGCTCGTGACGCGGAATGCCTGACGCAATCCACCTATAACCGATCCGCGGCAGCGTCTCGATGAACCGCGGCGCCTTCGCATCGTCGCCCAGCACGGCGCGGAGGCGCTTGATGGCGGCGTTGAGGCTGTGTTCGAAATCGACGAAGGTGCCGTTCGGCCACAGAAGGTCGCGCAGCTCGTCGCGCGTGACCACGGCGCCCTGGCGCGCCAGCAGCACCTGCAGGATGCGGAACGGCTGTTCCTGCAAGCGAATCCGTGCGGTG
>QHWQ01000057.1 GCA_003222635.1 Acidobacteriota bacterium
CCTTCGAGCTCGCGGAGCGTGAGACCGATCCCGCGCGGCGGCAGCGGCTGCTGACGTTCGTGCTGGTCGGCGGCGGGCCGACCGGCGTCGAGCTCGCCGGCACGCTCGCCGAAATCGCCCGCCAGACGCGCCCGGAGTTCCGCAACATCGACACGCACGCCACGCGCATCGTGCTCGTCGAGGCGGGCCCGACGGTGCTGGCGAACTTCGCGCCGACGCTGCGCGACGCGGCGCACCGATCGCTCGAGCGGCTGCGCATCGAGATCCGCGAGAACGCGCGCGTCACGGGCATCGACGCCGACGGTGTGACGGTCGGCAGCGAGCGGATCGCCGCGGGCACGGTCCTGTGGACCGCCGGCGTCGCCGCCTCGCCCGTCACCTCCACGCTCGGCGTTCCGCGCGACCGCGCGGGGCGCGTCATCGTCGAAAAAGACTTGTCAGTGCCTGGGCATCCGGACGCGTTCGTGGTTGGCGACGCCGCGGCATCCGTGGACGGGAAAGGCCGCCCGTTTCCCGGCGTCGCGCAGGTGGCAATTCAGGGCGGCGCGCACGCCGCGCGCACCATCGTGCGGCGCCTGCACGGCGAGACATCACAGCCGTTTTCCTACTTCGACCGCGGCAGCATGGCGATCATCGGCCGCGGCTCGGCGGTCGCGGACATCCGCGGCCTGCGCATCTCGGGGCCTCTCGCGTGGCTCGCGTGGCTCTTCCTTCACATCTTCGAGCTGATCGGTTTTCGCAGCCGCCTTGTCGTGATGGTCGAGTGGGCCACGGCCTACTTCACGCGTCAGCGGAGCGTTCGGCTCATCACTTACCAGGATCGTTGATCTTCCTTTGACACGCCATCAGTGCACGCCGCATGACGTCGTCCTTTTTCGTGCCGCTGCAGCGGCTCATGCGGTCCGCCTGAAGGCGGACACTACCGCGTCTTCGGTAGTGCCCGGCTTTTAGCCGGACGTCGGACCAACGTTTGCTAATTCACACGCTGGAGGAACAGATGAAACTCAAGGTGTGCGTGTCGGCGGCGCTGGCGGCGGCGTGGCTCGGCGCCGGATGTCATCGCGGGCCGGATACCCAGGGCAACCTGCGCAAGGCGCTGGACCAGGCGAACATGCAGCAGGTCGCCGTCAAGGTCGATGACGGCGAGCACATCGTTCACCTCAAAGGGACGGTCAATTCGATGGCGGACCGCTCGCGCGCGCAGGAAGTGGCCGACGCCGTCGTCGGCACGTCGGGGCGCGTGCTGAACGAGCTCAGCGTCAAAGGGCTCAACGACAAGACCGCCGGCGACCTGGACCACGACATTCAGGGCGCGCTCGACAAGATGATCGACAACGACGCGACGTTGAAGCAGCGCGACATCAATTTCGAGGTCGTCAACGGAATGGTCACCATCAAGGGCGACGTGCGCACGGCGGACGAGAAGAACCGGGTCACTGAGATGGCCAAGGCGGCGCCGGGGGTCAAGGATGTCGCGAACGGTCTTCAGATCGAACCCGGCCAATGAAGCAGGCCTTCACTATGTCACCGACGATCGTCCGGGCATCCGCCGGCAGACGCACGCGCTCGGGTTTCGCTACATTCGGCCCGATGGCCGTCCCGTCCGCGGCGCTGCGGCGCTATCACCCGAAATGGCGGACGCATCGCGACGGCAACAAGTTCGATCGCCTCGAGGAGTTCGCGGCGATCCTCCCACGGCTGCGTGCGCGCGTGACCGCCGACCTGGCGAAACCCGGCCTTCGCCGCGACACGGTGCTCGCCACCGTCGTGCAGCTGCTCGAGAAGAGCCTGATCCGCGTTGGCAACGACGAGTACGCGAAGGAGAATAAATCGTTCGGGCTGACGACACTCCGCGACACGCACGTGCAGGTGAAAGGCGCCACGGTGCGCTTCCGCTTCCGCGGCAAGAGCGGCAAGCAGCATCACGTGAGCGTCAACGATCGCCGGCTGGCGCGCATCATCAGGCAGTGCCGCGACCTGCCGGGCCAGGAGCTGTTTCAGTATCTCGATGACGAGGGCGAGATTCAGGATGTCACCTCGTCGGATGTGAACGACTACCTGCGCGAGATGACGGGCGCCGATTTCACGGCGAAGGATTTCCGCACGTGGTCGGGCACGGTGCTGGCCGCCATCGCCCTGCGCGAACAATCGTCAGCCGAGACCATGGCCGCCGCGAAGAAGAACGTGGTGCGAGCAGTGGAAGCGGTGGCCGGCGTGCTTGGCAATACGCCGGCGGTCTGCCGCAAGTCGTACATCCATCCCGCGGTCCTCGACTGCTACATGGATCGATCGATGGACGAGAAGCTCACGCGCACGATGCCGGCGGCTGTCAAGAAGATTGCGTCGAAGCTGCGCGCCGACGAAGTCGCCGCGTTCAAGCTCCTGCACTGCGCGAAATCCACTGCGCACCAGCGCAAAGCCGCCTAGGCGAGTTATTCGCGCAACGCGAAGGTCGCCATCACGTTGCCGGAGTTGACGATCACGTACTGCTTGCCGTCGACGGAGTAGGTGACCGGCGCGCTCATGATCGCGCCGCCGAGGTATGTCTTCCACAGCACCGCGCCCGTGCGCGCATCGAGCGCATAGAAGTAGCCTTCGCGCCCGCCGGTGAACAGCACGTCACCCGCGGTCGTCAGAATGCCCGCGTCGGTGACGTCGTACATCTGGAACTTCCACTTCGCCTGGCCGGTCTTCGGATCGATCGCGACCACCGCGCCATTGCCGACGAGGTTCGTCCACGTATTAATCGGGGAACGCGGGGCCTGCGGGCCCGGCATCACCGGCGCGTCAGGCACGGTCTTCACCGTTGCGCCTGCGCCGCCATTGAAACGGCGTCCCGCCTCGTACTCGACGGGCTCCTTGCGATAGATCGATCCGTAGTTCTCCCACGCCGACACGTAGAAGAGACCCGTGCGCGGGCTATACGACGGCGAGTACCAGTTGGTGCCGCCCTGGACGCCGGGATACGTGGGCATGCCGACAGACTGCGGCGTCTGAATCGGCTTGCCGCCTTCATCCCAGCCGCTCATCCAGGTCACCTTCACGAATGGCGCGCCGAGGAGGAACTTTCCGTTCTCGCGATCGAGCACGTAGAAGTTCCCGTTGCGGTTCCCCCACAACATCGCTTTCGTCAGCGTCCCCTTCCACATCAAGTCCGCGAGCACCGGCACCTGCACCGAGTCGTAGTCGTAGCCATCGTTCGGCGTGAACTGGTAGTGCCACTTCAGTTTTCCGGTGTCGGGGTCGAGCGCGACGACCGAATCGGTGTAGAGGTTGTCGCCGGGACGCTGGTCGGGATTCCAGTCGGGCCCTGGATTGCCGACGCCCCAGTACGTCAGATTGAGCGCGGGGTCGTACGCACCGGTCACCCAGACCGATCCGCCGCCGTGCTCCCACGCCTGTCCTGACCACGTCTCGCTGCCTTTCTCGCCCTGGCCGGGAATCGTGTAGAAGCGCCACAGTTCCTTGCCGGTTTTTGGATCGTAGGCGGCGATAAATCCCCGGATGCCGTATTCGGCGCCGCCGACGCCGACAATCACCTTGTCCTTGACGACGAGCGGCGCGAGCGTGATGGAGTAGGCGAGCGTGTCGTCGGCGACGAGCGAGGTCCACAGCGGCTTGCCGTTCTTCGCATCGATCGCGACCAGATGCGCGTCGAGGGTCCCCATGAAGAGCGTGTCGCCGAGCATGGAGACGCCGCGGTTCTGCGCGCCGCAGCACACCTGTTGACGGCCCGAGTTCGTGTAGCGATAGAGCCAGAACATGCGGCCGGTCTTCGCGTCGACCGCCATGACGTCGTTCGGACGCTGCGTCAGATACATGATGCCGTCGACGACGAGCGGGGACGTTTCCCAGGGACCGAACACCTGGTTCTGGACCATCCACTTCAGCTCGAGATTCTTCACGTTCGACGTCTCGATCTGTTTCAGCAGGCTGTAGCGCTGGCTCGAGTAGCCGCCGGAGTACGTCAACCAGTTCTGCGGCTCGTCGGCCGCGCGCAGGATGCGATCGGAGGTGACCTGCGCGTCGAGACGGTACGACGCGGCCAGGAGCAGCGCTGCGACGGCGAGTTTCATCAGCTTCTTCACGGCTACCGCCCCTTCAGTGACAGCAGATACGCGACGAGATCCGCTCGCTCGTCTGCGGTGAGCGTGGCTGCATACGACGGCATCGAAGACGTCGGGATGAATTCAAACGTTCGAAGGTCCGATTTGACGAGCGAGACCAGCCGCGATTGCTCGTCGATCACCTGGATCGTGAAGCTGTCCTCGTTGAGCCGTCGCCCGCGAATCGTGCGGCCGTCGCGGGTGACCACCCGTACCTGGCGATTGGCTGGCAGGATCGCTTGCGCCGGATCGACGAGCGCGCGCTGCAGCGACGCCGGCGTGCGCACGGTCCCGATCTCCGTCAGGTCCGTCGCCGCGTACGCGCCGCGCCCGTTGACGCGATGACAGGAGGCGCACGCGCCTTTGCCTTCGAAGATCGCTTCGCCGCGCCGCGCGTCGCCGATCTTCACGCCCTCGGTCGTCGCGTCGAAGTTGGATCGGATGTAGGCGATGATGGCGCGCGCTTCGTCGGTGTGCAGCACCGCGAAGCTCGGCATCCCAGCGGCGGGCCTGCCCGTCGCCAGCAGACGCGTGAGGTCGTCATCGCTGCGAACGGTCAGGAACTTGCCCGCGCGCAGATCGACGCCGTTGATCAGGTCACCATTCGTGCCATGACAGGCCGAGCATTGACCGACGTAGAGCCGTGCGCCTGTGTCGATCACGAAGTGATCGTCCGCAGCCTGTGGATTCGGCGGCGCGTTCTGCGCGGCGAGATGGGCGGCGAGGGTGAAGACGGCGGCCGCCCCGCAGAGCGAACGGTATGCGCGCATGGCTATTCGCGCAGCGCGAAGGCCGCCATCACGTTGCCCGAGTTGACGATCACGTACTGCTTGCCGTCGACCGAGTAGGTGACCGGCGCGCTCATGATCGCGCCGCCGAGGTTCGCCTTCCACAACTCGACGCCTGTCCTCGCATCGAGCGCGTGGAAGTACCCTTCGCGTCCGCCGGTGAAGAGGACGTCGCCGGCGGTCGTCAGAATGCCGCCGTCAGTGACGTCGTACATCTGGAACTTCCACTTCGGCTGACCGGTCTTCGGATCGATCGCGATGACCGCGCCGCGACCGACGACATCGGTCCAGTCGTTGATCGCGTTGCGCCGCATCGCCGGTGCATCGGGGTTCGGCATCGCCACCGTGTTTCCGCCGCCATTGAAGCGTCGTCCCGGTTCAAACGGAACGGTTTCCTTGCGATAGATCGAACCGTAGTTCTCCCACGCCGATACGTAGAAGAGTCCGGTCCGTGGGCTGTACGACGGTGAATACCAGTTGGTGCCGCCCTGATTGCCGGGATAGGTGACCTTGCCGGGCGGCTGCGGCGTCTGAATCGGCTTGCCGCCTTCGTCGAAGCCGCTCATCCAGTTGACCTTCACGAACGGCGTGCCGGACAAAAACTTCCCGTTCTCGCGATCGAGCACGTAGAAGTTGCCGTTCCGATTCGCCCACAACATCGCCCTGGTCACCGTGCCCTTCCACATCAGATCCGCGAGCACGGGCACCTGCACCGAGTCGTAGTCGTAGCCGTCGTTCGGCGTGAACTGGTAATGCCACTTCAGCTTTCCGGTGCCCGCGTCGAGCGCGACCACGGAGTCCGTGTAGAGGTTGTCACCGGGCCGTTGATCGGGGTTCCAGTCGGGCCCGGGATTGCCGGTGCCCCAGTAGGTGAGGTTGGTTGCGGGGTCGTACGAGCCGGTCACCCAGATCGAGCCGCCGCCGTGCTCCCAGGCTTCGCCCGACCAGGTCTCGTTGCCCGGGTCGCCCTTGCCGGGAATCGTGTTGAACCGCCACACCTCGCGGCCGCTTTTCGGATCGTACGCGGCGACGAACCCACGAATGCCGTACTCGGCGCCGCCGACGCCGATGATCACCTTGTCCTTGACGACGAGCGGGGCGAGCGTAATCGAGTAGGCGAGCTTGTCGTCGGCCACCGCGACGTTCCACAGCGGCTTGCCGTTCTTCGTATCGATCGCCACCAGATGCGCGTCGAGCGTCCCCATGAAGAGCGTGTCGCCGAGGATGGCGACGCCCCGGTTCTGCGCGCCACAGCACACCGTCTGGCGCCCGGAGTTCGTATAGCGGTACAGCCAGAACATGCGGCCGGTCTTCGCATCGAGCGCCATGACGTCGTTCGGGCGCTGCGTGAGGTACATGATGCCGTCGACGACGAGCGGAGACGTCTCCCAGGTGCCGAACACCTGGTTCTGCATCATCCACTTCAGCTCGAGGTTCTTCGCGTTCGACGTCTCGATCTGCTTCAGCAGGCTGTACCGCTGGCTCATGTAGCTGCCGGAATACGTCAGCCAGTTCTGCGGCTCGTCGTTCGCGCGGAGGAGGCGATCGGAGGACACCTGCGCGTCAAGGCCATACGACGCGGCCGCCAGGGCCACCACAATCAGCATGACAGTCGTCTTCGTCATGGCTACCGCCCTTTCAGTGAGAGCAGATACGCGATCACATCGGCGCGCTCGTCTACGGTCAACGTCGTCTCGTACGAGGGCATCGACGAGGTCGGACTGAGTTCGAACGATCGGAGGTCCGCCTTGCTCAACGAGACCAGCCGCGACTGCTCGTCGATCAGCTGAATCGTGTAGGCGTCTTCGTTGAGGCGGCGTCCGCGAATCGTGCGGCCGTCGCGGATGACCGCACGCACCGAGCGGTTTGCCGGAATCATCGCCGCCCCTGGATCGACGAGCGCACGCTGCAATGACTCGGGCTTGCGCACGGCGCCGATCTCGCTGAGATCGCTTGCGGCGTAGGCGCCGCGGCCGCCGACGCGGTGACACGTCGCGCAGGCGCCCTTGCCGGAAAACAGCGCGGCCCCTCGCGCCGCGTCGCCGACCTTGACGCCGGAGGCCACCGAATCGAAACCGGAGCGGATGTACGCGATCAGGGCGGCGACTTCATCGCTGCGCAGCATCGTGAATGCGGGCATTCCGGCGCCGGGCCGTCCGGTCGCGAGCAGACGAACGAGATCCGCATCCGAGGCGACGGTCAAGAACTTCCCCTGTCGCAGGTCGACGCCAGTGATTTGATCGCCGTTCACGCCGTGACACAGCACGCATTGGCCGTAGATGATCGCCCCGGCGGCGA
>QHWQ01000424.1 GCA_003222635.1 Acidobacteriota bacterium
GACATCATCGCGACCATCCTCGACGGCGCGTATCTGTGCGCGCACGCCGCCCTTCCCCACCTGATCGCGGCCGGCGGCGGATCGATCGTCAACATCGGCGGCCTGTCGTCGTTTACCGGCGCCGCAAGACGCGCGCACGTCATCGCGGCGAAAGCGGGACTGGTCGGGCTGACGCGGGCGCTGGCGCACGATCTTGCGCCGCACGGCGTGACCGTGAATTGCGTCGCACCCGGTTTGATCGACACGGCGCGACGCGGGCCCGAGCCGTCGCATCACGCCACACATGACACGCTGATGAGAAGACGGGGAAGGCCGGAAGAAATTGCGGGCGTCGTCCGCTTTCTCTGCGGCCCAGACGCCCGCTACATTACCGGTCAGACGCTGCACGCCAACGGCGGCGCGTTCCTGTCGTAACGCTTACGCGATCGCGCGTTCCCAGACGGCCTTCGCCTGAAACCAGTCCTGCGCGAGGATCGACCACATGATCTGATCGAGGTACTTGCCGTCCTTCAAGAGCGATCCGCGCAGAACGCCTTCCTGCACGCCGCCCAGTTTTCGAAGGGCGCCATTGCCGCGGCCGTTCTGCACGACGGCGCGCGCTTCCAGGCGGTTGACCATCGTGTGCTCGAACGCGAAGTCGAGCGTGGTGCGGGCGCTGGCCATGAAGAGGCCCGTCCCCCAGAACGGAGAGCCCACGGCGAAGCCCCATTCCGCCACCGAGAAGTGCGGCGCAATCGCCCGCACCTGCACGATGCCCACGGCGTGGCCGTACCCCTCCGGCACGATGCCGAACGTGAGCTGATTCCCCGCCTTCCGCTCGCGCTGCGTCCACGCAACGAACTTCTGGAACCCCTCGAGCGTTGTCGGCGGCGGCGAGATGAAACGTCCGACCTCCTCCGTCGACAGCATCGAGAGCAGCGACGCGGCGTCGCTCTTGGCGAGCTCGCGCAACTCGACGTCAGCCGTCTTGATGACCGGAAGACCGGTCGTCCAGTCACCCGTGACCGATATCGGCGCCGGCGCCGACGTCCGCTCGAAGCAGATCGGCTCGAGCTGTGCCTGTGCCTGATGGAGATTCGCTTCCATTAGAACGAACCTCCCATCGGGCTGGTCGGATCGAGCACCAGCGTGTTGTCCACCGGAACGGCGGGAGCGGGGCCGTTCACAACATTCACATTGACGTTCGGGCCCTCGTCGGGAGCAGCGTGCTCCTGCCACGTTTGATCGCCTGTCACGTCGAGAGTTTGTCCCCAGGTCAGCGTGTCGCTCCACACGACGGTCTCGCCCCAGACGATGTTCTCACCCCAGATGACGTTCTCACCCCAGACGATGTTGTTGCCCCAGGTGATGTTGGTGTTCTCGCCCCAGACGATGTTGTTGCCGAACATCGTGCCCCAGATGACATCGTCGGCCGCCCTGGTGCCCCAGACCGCGTTGTCTTCGGTGAGCTCGCCCCAGACGATGTTCTCGCCCCAGACGATGTTGCCGCCCCAGACGACGCTGCTGCCGGCGGTGCGCTGGCCGATGTAGCGGTCGTCCCACACGAGGTTCTCGCCCCAGACGATGTTCTCGCCCCAGACGATGTTGCTCGCCATGACGGCGCTCTCGCCCCAGGTGATGTTCTCGCCCCAGAGGATGTTCTCTCCCCACACGATGTTGTTGGAGTAGAGCACGTTGCCGCCGAGGACGGTTTCGCCCCAGAGGATGTTCTGGCCCCACGGCTCGTTGACCGAGCCGATCGTCGACGCCGGCGCGACGCTCTGCGTCAGCCACGACGATCCCACCGCCTGCGAGGTGTCGATGGACGCCGCCAGCGTCAACGCCCCGTTCGCATTCACCTCGCCCGCACCCTGGGTCAGGTAATCGCTCCCGGGAAGCTTGATCGCCGAGTACTCGAGGATGCCGCGCATGAGGTTCGACGTCATCGGCTGCTGCTGTGCGAGACCGTTGCGATTGTGTGCGTCCAGCGCCAGCGCCGCGACGCCGCTGACAACGGCCGCGGACATGCTCGAGCCGCTCAGCGCCAGCGTCGGCTGACCGTTCGCGCTGAAGGCCTGGCTCGCGGGCAGGTGCGTGAACAGATACGATGCTGCGGTCGTCGTGGCCGGCAGCTTGTGTCCGGGCGCGATGAGATCCGGCTTGGCGTAGCCGTCGTACCACGACGGCCCGCGCGAGCTGTACGACGCCACGACGTCGTCGGAGCGGCCGACGGTGTTGCGCGTATCCGCCGCGCCGACGCAGATGGCTGCGGGCGCGTTGCACGGCGACGTGATGCCGGTGTATCCGACGACGCCATTATCCGGATTGCGGCCGTAGTTGCCGGCCGAGACGATGACAATGAGGCCGGCCGCGTTGGCCTGCTGCACCGCCTGCACGAGCGGATCGTCCGCCGCTTCCGCGTAGATCGGATGTCCGAGCGACATGTTGACGATCTGCACGTTCAACTCGGCCTTGTGGGCCGTGACGTACTGCAATGCCGCGATGACATCGCTCGTGTTGCCCTGGCCGGTGCCGTCGAGCACCTTGAGGCCGACGAGGCGCACCCCGGGAGCCACGCCCTGCACCTGGTTGTTCGACACCGCGCCGCTGGCAGCAATCAGCCCGGCGACGTGCGTGCCATGGCCGTAGTCGTCATACGGCGCGACGGCGACGCCATTCTGGCCGTTGGTGAAGTCGTAGAAGCCGCTGATGCGGCCGCTGAAGTCCGCACTCGGCGCGATGCCGGAATCGATGACCGCGACGCCGATGTTGCTGAAACCGGTCGTGTCCGCGACGGCCGGCAATCCGAGCGTCTGGCGAAGCGTCGTCAGCGAGGCCCTGGGCTGGACCGTAATCGAGCCGCTCGTCGCGAGCTTCGCCCAGCCGTTGTTGGCAAACATCCGAACGTTGTAGGTGCCCGGAACCATCGGCGCTGACAGTTCGATCGTCGTCGCGCTCACGCCGGCGGGCGGCGCCGTGCGGATGCCGTTGAGATAGTCCCACGTGAGGTAGCCGGTGTCGCTCGCGCCCGTCTGCGACAGCGAGACCCAG
>QHWQ01000058.1 GCA_003222635.1 Acidobacteriota bacterium
ATCGCGCGGCAGATGATGCGGTGGGTGAAGATCGAGGATGTGGGCGACACCGAGTTCCTCATCGACGAGCAGGTGGACAAGTTCCGCTTCCTCGAGGAGAACGAGCGCGTGATCGGGAGTGGCGGGCGTCCGGCAACGGCGCAGCCGCTGCTGCTCGGGATCACGAAGGCCTCGCTCTCCACCGACTCGTTCATCTCCGCGGCGTCGTTCCAGGAGACGACGCGCGTGCTGACCGAGGCGTCGATCAGCGGGAAGATCGATCACCTGCGCGGGCTGAAGGAGAACGTGACGATGGGCCGGCTGATTCCCGCCGGCACGGGCTTCGAGTGGTATCGCCACGTGCGGATTCCAGCGGACGAGCCGCCACCGCCGCCGGCGCCGCCGCAGCCGTCGGATGAGGATATGGATCTCGATCGCGAGATCGAATACGCGTTCGAGACCGAGGAACCGATGTCCGCACGACCGCCGGCTGGCGACATCGAGTAGCTGGTTGGTGGTTAGGTTGGTGGTTGGTGGTTAGTGTTAGTGGTTGGTAGTGTCCGGCTTTAGCCGGACCTGTCGAAGCCACAGAGAGACAGAGGCACGGAGACTCGACTTCTCCGTGCCTTTTGTCTTGTACACCCACTAAGACGCAGCGCACCGGTAAACCTTCAGGAGGGCATGTGTTCATCCGAATCGTTGTCGTGGGCGCTCTGATTGGCGCTGTTGGGTGCGACCAGTCACGCCGCCCAGGATCCGACAGTCTCGTGGTTGCCCTCGCGGAATTGAATACCACCTCGCTCGCTGCGCTCGATCCGATGAGCACGGCATTCATTCTCAACAGCGCGCCGCTCGAAGAACACGGTCCACACTTGCCGATCGCAGCCGATTCGTATCAAGGGGCCTACAGCGCACGGGAGATGGCGCGTCAGATGGCAGATGCGCTTCCAGGGTGGAAGATCGTGCTTCTGCCAACGCTGTGGTTCACGGGTTACTCTAATGGGAATGGACTCCAAACAGCTCCTTGCAGAGGCCCTTCGACTTCCTGAAGAGGAACGCGCGGCGCTGGCAGGAGAACTCATCCAAAGTCTCGAAACCGAGGTCGACCCTGACGCTGAAGCCGCTTGGGCCTCAGAGATCCGGGCTCGCCTGAAGCGCGTCGAAGCGGGAACCGTTGAGACGATTCCCTGGTCGGAAGCACGTCGTCGCATTCACGCGGCCGCGAGACGTGGCTCTCGATCTTGAGTATCTCGACGCAGCTCTCGAAGAAGGCGAACGGCCGAATTCTCATCATCGCCGTCGCGCACGCTCATCGTCGCCCTGGTTAATGGAAATCACGAATAGGTTGACGTCGCGCGAGTACGCGCTGCGTCGCGGCGTGCATGTGAGGAGATCGCGAGCGAAGTCGATCGCTACTGTTCCTGGCCCGGCCAGGACGTGCTTGCGGCCAACGTGGACGAATACATCCGCGCGGCCAGGCCCTGACGCTATTTCGTCTTGTTCAGCGGACCGATGATCTGCTTCTGATCCGTGAAGCGGAGCCAGACCGACAGGCGCGGCTCCTTGCCGACGTTCCCCGTCGTGTGTCCTTTGCCCGTCAGATCGTCGATGTATTCGATCGAGCCGGCCGGCAAATCGACTTTCCCCTCCGCGACCTGAAGTTGCCCGCCGCCCGTCAGGTTGATGATGTACCTGCGCTCGGGCCCCACGTGATAGTCGCTGAAGCTTCCGGGCTGCGACACGCTGACGCGCGCGCCCACGATCTGTTCGAGCATCGACTGCGCGTTCAACGGGATGTTCTCCACATGGGAAAGGCCATCGGTGCCCGTATAGACCCGCTGCATCATGAATGGTCTGGGCGGTGCCTGCGCCAGCACGCTGCCTCGATCGACGTTGGCGGCCCACCCGAGACCGAAGCCGATCACGAAGGCTCCTCCCGCCAGCACCTTCGCCGTTGCGCTCATTGCCATGTCTCCTCCACAGCGCCAACTGTACACACAATGATCCACATCTCGTGGATTGGTCTGCATATATAATTCGCGCGATTCCCTCCCGGGCGTTTTCCTCTCACGGCGTTTCCCCTTCAGGTGTTGCGGTCTTTGTCGTGTTTCCGGCTTCTCTTGGAGGTGCGCATCATGCGTTCGTTCCGGAACGCGCTCGCGACTGTCGCTGCGGCGGCATCGCTGCTCGTCCTGCTCCCGGCGTTTTCATTCGCCCAGAGCTCCATCGCCGGCCTTGTCCGTGATGACAGCGGAGCCGTGCTCCCTGGCGTGACTGTCGAGGCGGCCAGCCCGGCGTTGATCGAACGGACACGGAGCGTCGTGAGCGACGGCCAGGGTCAGTTCAAGATCGTCGATCTGCGTCCCGGCGTCTATGCCGTCACGTTTTCTCTCCAGGGCTTCAGCACCTTCAAGCGCGATGGCATCACGCTGCAGGCCAACACGGTCGCCACCGTCAACGGCGAGATGAAAGTGGGGACGCTCGAAGAGACCGTCACGGTGACCGGCGAGGCGCCGCTCGTGGACGTGCAAAGCTCGGTGCAGCAGCAGATCATCAACCGGGCTCTCCTCGACAACCTGCCGAGCGGACGGATGATGTGGAACGTCGGCGCCACGCTCCCGGGCATCGTCGCGAGCGGGCAGGATGTCGGCGGCGCGTCGGGCATCCAGCAGATCAGGATCACCGCGCACGGCTCGGACGCGTTTCAGACCATCACGCAGGTCGACGGAATGGAACTGAACACGATGGGCGCCAACGGCAGCGCGCTGCCGTACTTCAACGACGGCATGGCGCAGGAAATGACGTTCCAGACGAGCGCGATGGGCGCCGAAACCTCCACCGGCGGCGTGCGCGTGAACATCATCCCGAAGGAAGGCGGCAACGACGTTCGAGGCGACACGTTCTTCGGCACGATTCCCAACAGGCACTTCTCGAGCCGCAACCTCGACGACGACATCATCAGGCGCGGCCTGACGACGCAGCCGACCATCCTGGTGACCAGGGATTTCAACCAGTCGCTCGGAGGGCCGATCGCGAAAGACCGAATCTGGTTTTTCGGCACGTACAGGTACGTCCTCAGCAACAACGCCGTCGCGGGCGCGTTCTACGCGGACGGCCGCCAGGCCGTGGACGACAACACGCTGAAGCAGGGTCTCGGCCGCGTGACGTGGCGCGCGAATGCCAGCCACAAGCTTTCGTACTTCTACGAGCTGACGAAGAAATTCCGCGGGCACGACGGCCTGGCGGCAGGCGTGGACGAGCTCGCCGCCGACCGCCGCCCGCCGGTGCACTACTCGAACCTGCAGGCCAAGTGGACGGGGACGCTCTCGCCGCGGGTGCTGGTCGAAACGGGGTTCGCCAGGAACGTCACGAAGTTCAACGTGGTGTACCAGGCGGTGGTCAAGGAGCCGGCATTCACGCCCGCGTGGTACGCCAAGGCCGCGCGCATGGACTCGATTCTGAACACGCGTCACGTGGCGGGCGCGGTCGAACAGTACAACATCCCGATCCGCAACACGCTCTCCTCGTCCATCGCGTACGTCACCGGCTCGCACGCGTTCAAGAAAGCCGACCTCGGCATCTACGGACAGGACTCGTGGACGCTGCGGCGGATGACCGTGAACTACGGGCTGCGGTGGGAATACTTCGATGCGTACATCCGCGCGCAGGACGCGGGCGTGGGCCGCTTCGTGCCGGCGCGGCACTTCGACGAGGTGCACGTGCCGTCGTACAAGGACCTCTCGCCGCGTCTCGGCGTGTCGTACGACCTGTTCGGCGACGGCAAGACGGCGGTGAAGGGAAGCGTCAGCAAGTACGTCAGCCAGTTCGCCACCGACAACGTCAACGCATACAACCCGATGTTCCTGGCGACCGACAGCCGCACCTGGAACGACGTGAACGGCGACGACATCGCGCAGGACAACGAGATCGGGCCGAGCAACAACAACTCGTTCGGCATCCGGCAGTCGCGCAACCCCGATCCGCATCTCAAGCGGGAGTACAGCGTCGAGTACTCGGGCGCGTTCCAGCGCCAGCTCACGCGCGGCATCTCGGCGAGCGTCGCCTACTACCGGCGCGGCTTCCACCGGCTGCAGCAGCAGGACAACCTGCTGCAGTCGCCGGCGGATTACACGCCCGTGACGACGAGGCCCGTCATGAAAGCCGACCTCGGCATCTACGGACAGGACTCGTGGACGCTGCGGCGGATGACCGTGAACTACGGGCTGCGGTGGGAATACTTCGATGCGTACATCCGCGCGCAGGACGCGGGCGTGGGCCGCTTCGTGCCGGCGCGGCACTTCGACGAGGTGCACGTGCCGTCGTACAAGGACCTCTCGCCGCGTCTCGGCGTGTCGTACGACCTGTTCGGCGACGGCAAGACGGCGGTGAAGGGAAGCGTCAGCAAGTACGTCAGCCAGTTCGCCACCGACAACGTCAACGCATACAACCCGATGTTCCTGGCGACCGACAGCCGCACCTGGAACGACGTGAACGGCGACGACATCGCGCAGGACAACGAGATCGGGCCGAGCAACAACAACTCGTTCGGCATCCGGCAGTCGCGCAACCCCGATCCGCATCTCAAGCGGGAGTACAGCGTCGAGTACTCGGGCGCGTTCCAGCGCCAGCTCACGCGCGGCATCTCGGCGAGCGTCGCCTACTACCGGCGCGGCTTCCACCGGCTGCAGCAGCAGGACAACCTGCTGCAGTCGCCGGCGGATTACACGCCCGTGACGATCGCGAATCCGCTCGGTGGCGATCCGGTGATCGTCTACAACCTCAATCGCGCGAAGCAGGGGCTCGTGGACATCCTCGATACCAACACGGTCAACGACGCGCGGACGCAGACCTACAACGGCATCGAGGTGACCGGCCAGGCACGGCTCGGCGAAGGACGCCTGATCGGCGGGTGGACGCACGATCGCACCGTGATCAAGAACTGCAGCCTCGACGATCCGAACAACCCGATCCCCGCCGGCGCGCTCATCGACACTGCCGGCGGACGATTCTGCGATCAGACGAAGGTCGGGATGCCGTTCCTCGATCAGTTCAAGTTGTCGGGCGCCTATCCGATCTGGTGGGGTATCCAGGCCAGCGGCGTCCTCACCAGCTACCCGGGCCGCCAGTTGTTTGCCAACTATACGGTGGACCGTTCGATCATCCCGGCGCTGACGCAGACCAGCGTGCTCGTCCCGTTAATCAAGCCGGGCTCGAAATACGCGGACCAGTGGAATCAGCTCGACGTGGAGTTCGCGAAGGTGGTGACGCTCACGCCGACGCGCAGCGTGCGGTTCCAGGTCGACATCTTCAACACGCTCAATTCGAACACCGTGCTGAACCAGATTTTCAACGTCGGGCCGGCGCTCGATCGGCCGACCGAGATTCTGCAGGGGCGCGTCGTTCGGCTGGGCGCGCAGCTGCATTTCTAGTCGGCAGTGGGCAGCGGGCAGCGGGCAGGGTGAACATCCATGCGTGTGACTGCAGTCGTGGCCGTGACGTTCGTTCTGGCGTTCGTCGGATCGGTCCTTGCCCAGGAGCAGTGGGTCGAGTTCTCCTCTCCTCGCGACGGGTTCAGGATCACGTTTCCAGGGACACCCGGGATCGAGGACGTGACATGGACCTCGCAGATGGGCTATGCGCTGCCCGCGCGCGTCTTCACCGTTGATCGCGGTCGCGAGCACTATTCGGTCACGGTCGCGGACTACCGCGGCATCGAAAAGCTCGGAATCGCGAAGTCACAGTCGTGCGCGCCCGGCGCCGAAACCTGCATCGGCGGGCAGACCCGCATCGTCGGACCCGGGTACTGGAAGAGCGATGTGCATGGCGCGATCACGTACGCGGTGTTCATGCTGCTGCGGCGGCACGGCACGCCGACGGGGATGACGTGGAACTGGGCCGAGCAGGTCGAAGGCACGCTGCTGCAGTTCACCAACGCCGATCAGTCGCGAACGTCGGCGTCGATCTACATGCACGACAACAGGCTCTACGTCATCGAGGGGGACGTGCCGAAGGGTACGCCGGAGCCCGAGCTGTTCAAGATGTCGATCGGGTTCATCCGCCCTGACGGCAGCGGGAGCAACATCTACTCGCAGGTGTACAACAACTACATGGGACTGGGCGAGTCGCCGCTTCCGGATCTCTGCGGCTTGCGCGGCTGCAACGCTGTCGGCCTCGGATCGGGCGCCAGCGTCGCGGCGGCCGCCAGGCCGCGTATCCGGCGCGAGGACTTTCCCGGCCTCGCCAATTACTTTCCGATCGATGGCACGGCTTCCAACGGCGGCCCGATTCAGTCGAACGACTGGGCGATGTCAGAGCTGTGGAGGCGCGGGTTCAAGTCGGTGATCGATATCGCCGGCGGACCGGCCGACGCCGCCGCTGCCGCCGCCAGGGCGGCGGGCTTGAAGTACTTCGCGCTGCCGATTGCGGCGACTCGTTCGCCGGCGACGTTCGACATCGCGAAGGTCGATGCGGTCATCAAGGCGATCAGCGATCCGGCGAACCAGCCGGTCTATCTCAATTCCGGGAACGGCCGCCCGACGGCGATGGTCTGGATGATCAAGCGGGTGCTCGTCGATGGGTGGAGCGTCGAACAGGCCGGCGCGGAAGCCGCCACCATCGGTCTGGTGAATGACGACCCGGCGGTGCCCGCGTTCTGGAAGTTCGCGCAGGACTACATCGTCGCGCACGATGAGCTGCCGGCGCCGCCGTAGCGCGCAGCGCGAAGGCGGAAGGGCACGGGGGAGTTATCCCGCGGCGGAACGACGTGGGAAAAGGATTTGGACCTGACGTATACGCGTGTCGGCTGAAGTGCCGTCGTCATGCTTCGATTCAATCGCACGCTTGCGCTTCTCATCGGCGTGGTGACGCCGGCGCTCGAAACATTCCGCCGGTGGCACCAACTGATCACGCTGACCGTCCCCTGGCCTGCGTATCTCGATGACGTCCTGCTCGGCGCGTTCCTGATCGTCGGCGCGTGGCGCGCGGGCCACGCGCCACGGGGGCGGCTCATCCTCGCCGCCGCGTGGGGAGTGCTGTGTGGCCACGCCTACGGCAGCTTCTTCGATCAGCTGGCAGCGCTCGATAGTCCCGACCCGTCGGGCTTTGCGCCGGCGTTGGTCGTCACCATCAAAGGATTCGGTCTCGTGCTCGGCGTTATCGGCCTGGTCACCTCGGTCGTGGCGCAAGAAGCGAAGCGGACGCCATAAGAGTGACGAAGCGGGCATCCTGAGTCCCCCATTTCCGAAAGTCCTTACTGCCTTCGTAACGCACTCTGCATCTGCGCGATCGCGCGGCACGATCGCAATTGCCTCGTTGCCGTCTTCGGCCCGCGCTGCGTGAGGCCGGACTTCGTGCACGCTTTTTGTGCCTCCAGCGTCATGGCTGGCACGCCTCATGGATTCGCGCGTCGTACCCGCGGCGTCCACAGCAATTCCCGCCATGGAGCCGCCTTACGAAAGGGGTACGCAATGCACATCCGGCGATTCCCCGCTGCCATGTTAGCGACCATCATGCTGTCGGCAGCCATCCTCGGTGCAGCCGACAAGAACAGCTACCGCGTCACCATTCTCGTGTCGAACGAGGCTGGCGAGGCGCCCGTCCTCGATCCCAAGCTGGTCAACGCCTGGGGCATCGCCGCGAGCGCCACCAGTCCCTGGTGGGTCGCGGACAACGGCACCGGCTACTCGACCATCTATACCGGAGCGGGCGTGAAGGCCGCGCTCGAAGTCGTTGTTCCCGGCGCTCCTACCGGCATCGTCGCGTACGGAGGCACGCAGTTTCAGGTCGCCCCCGGCAAACCGGCGCGATTCATCTTCGCCAGCGAAGACGGAACCATCTCGGCGTGGTCGCCCATGGCCGACCCGACGCATGCCGTCGTGATGGTGTCGGATCCCGGGTCGATCTACAAAGGCCTCGCAGTTCACGGCGACGTGCTGTTCACGACCGATTTCGCGGAGTGCGCCGTGGAGACGTTCGACGGCGCCTGGATGGAATTCGACACTCCCGGCGGATTTCAGGACAGCAGCATTCCCGCCAATTACTGTCCGTTCGGGATCCAGGCGGTCGGCAGCTCGATCTTCGTCACCTACGCGCTGAAAGGCGGAAAAGACGACGTGGCGGGCCAGGGCCACGGCTTCGTCCGGGAGTTCGACGACAACGGCAACCTTCTCGCGCAGGTGGCGGATCACGGTGGGCTGAACTCGCCGTGGGGAATCGCGATGGCGCCGCCGGACTTCGGCCGGTTTGGCGGGTGCCTCCTCGTCGGCAATTTCGGCGACGGGAAAATCAACGCCTATTGCCTCGATGACGAGGGAGCGTTCCATCCGCAGGGAGCGCTGCGGCAGGCTCGGAAACCCGTCGTGATCGATGGACTGTGGGGTATCGGATTCGGCAACAACCGCGGATCCGGTCCGTCGAATGTGCTCTACTTCGCCGCCGGCCCCGACGACGAGGCGAACGGGTACTTTGGCAAGATCGAGTTCGTTCCGTAAACAGGCGCTACAATGCCGGCGGGTCCTTCTGGACCCGCCGGAAGAGTCTGCGTATGAAACTCATCACAGCAATGACGCTCGTCGTGCTGATCACGCTGGCGTGCGCCGCGGCCGCCTCGTTGTCAGCCGCCGCCAGGCAGACGATGCTGATGAATCGGCTGGGACCGTCGGCAATGGCGTTGTACGTCGCCAATGCAGACGGCTCGGGCGAGCGTCCCCTGTTGAATTCGTCGGGGTTCGATTACAACGCCTCGTTCTCACCCGATGGGCAGTGGATCGTCTTTACGTCCGAGCGCGCCGGCTCGGGCCAGGCCGATGTCTACCGCGTGCATCCGGACGGCTCAGCGCTGGAGCGCCTCACCGACGATACCGACCTGGACGATCAAGCGGTCATCTCGCCTGACAGCCGTCAAGTGGCGTTCGTGTCGACGCGCGGTTCGCACACGGCAAACATCTGGACGCTCGATCTGACGACACACAAGCTGCGCAACCTCACCGGCGGCCCGGCGCTGCCGGCCGCGCCAGCCAATCTCAAGGGCGCCTTCCGTCCGGCATGGTCGCCCGACGGCAGGTGGATCGCATTCACATCGGACCGCCACTATCCGTTCCGGCCGCACAAGCTGCCGGCACCGGGCTGGGAGCATCTGCAGGAACTCAGTGTCTACGTGATGCAGGCCGACGGCACCGGCCTTCGCCGCCTGACGTCTGCCGGGACGACGACGGGATCTCCAAGATGGTCACCCGATGGCCGGCGTCTCGTGTTCTACGAACTGGACACGGCGCTCACCTTCGCCGCGCGCATCGTCGCGCAGCCGATGGTGACATCGCAGATCATCTCGTCAAGGCGGCGCCTCGTGGAATGCAGACTGGCCTCGCGTTCACGGACGGCGGCATCGCGGACGGCGGGACGTTCCGCAATCCGTCCTGGTCGGCCGACGGCCGGCGCGTCGTCTTCCATCGTCCCGACTTCACGGCGCGGCCGCAGAATCAGCCGCTGTATAGCTGGGAGCCGGACACCGAGATGCGCTACACCGATGTCTTTCCGCAGTTCTCGAAGGACGGTCGGCTCGCGCTCAGTCAGCTCAACAACCTCGCCACGCCGCAGGCGGCCATTTCGGTGATGAACGCGGACGGGTCGAACCCGCGAGTCGTCTTCTCGGATAGATCGACGCCCGCGTTCGTACCGACGTGGTCGCCCGACGGTCAGTGGATCGCGTTCGGCGTCGGCGGCTTCTTTGGCGCGCGCGAGGAACAGCCGGCCAAGGTCATGATGGTGCGCGCCGACGGATCGCAGCAGCGGGACGTGACGCGCGGGCCTCTCAACAGCGGCTTCCCCACGTTCTCTCCGGATGGCACACGCATCGCCTATCGCGTCTGGGGCGACTATGACCATCCCGGTGATTTCGGCATTCGCGTCCTCACGCTCGCCGACGGCGCCGTGAAGACGCTGACTACGGAGCTGGATAACTTTCCAGCGTGGTCGCCGAAGGGCGATCTGATCTCATTCACCCGGCGCTCGCATGGGGAGGATTACGACTACGACATCTTCACGATGCGGCCCGACGGAACGAACGTGAAGCGGTTGACGACCGCCGCGGGCAACGACAGCCACCAGTCGTGGTCCCCCGACGGGAACTCCATCCTCTGGACCAGCGGCCGGTACGGATTCAAGGACGAGGCGGCGCTGTACGACAACGCGTTCCAGCCGTTCGGGCAGATCTTCATCATGAAAGCCGACGGCTCCGGTCAGCGAGTGCTGACGCGGAGCCGGTGGGAAGACTCGATGCCGGCGATCGTGCCGGTTGCCACGAGCCAGACAGCGACGGTATCGCAGAGGAGATAACGCGGGCTCACGACCAGCCGAGCGTCCACGCCATGTAGGTGAGCAGTGTCATGGCATCGCTGCTCGCGTCGAGCCGCATGATCTTGGCGTCGCCCGTCTCGACCTTAGGCGTCCTTGATGTTGAGCAGCCTCGACGCGTTGCCGCCGAGGATGGCGGCGCGCTGCGCGAGAGAAAGCGTCGTGGTGGCCATCACGTGGTCGACCGGATGCTCCTCCCACGGAATCGGGTGATCGGTGCCGAGCACGACCTGACTCGCGCCCACCTGCGCGACCAGATGCCGAAGCGCTTCTTCGGTGAAGACCAGCGCGTCGAAATACATCTGGTTGAGATATGCCGTCGGCTTTTTCTTGAGGATGACGTCCGGATTGCAATTGACCGGCGACACGAAGCAGGCGTGATCGGAACGTGGCGCGTAGGAACCGAGATAGCCGCCTCCATGCGCTGCGAGAACCTTGAGGCCCGGGAATTTGTCCAGCGTCCCTTCGAAGATGAGATGCTGCAGCGCGATGGTGGTGTCCAGCGGATTGCCGATGGTGTTCGACAGCCATCCGTTGCCCTTGAACCGCTTCGCCATTTCCGGTGGGCTCTGCGGGTGGATGAACAGCACGGCGCCGAGCTCGTCTGCCTTCGCCCAGACCGGATGGAACTTCGGATCGTAGAAGTCCTCGCCGTCTACGCTCCCCCCGATGGCCGCGCCGCGCAGTCTCTGCCTGGTGATGGCGTCTTCAAGCTGTTTCACGGCGAGATCTGGTGCCTGCAGCGAGAGAGACGCGAATGCCGTCAGCCGGGTGGGGTACGCCGCACTCAGCTCCGCCAGACGTTCGTTGTTGATTTTGACGATCGCCGCAGCGGTCTCACGATCCTTGCGATACCAGAACGGGTTGATCGACAGCACTTCCATGTCGATCCCCATCGCATCCATCGCCGCCAGGCGTTCCTCGACGGCCGCCTTGTCGCTCAGAGGAATGTAGTGCTCGGGAGCGCCCTTGACGAGGGGTTCAACCGTTTTCGCTTCCGCGCCCATCAAGGCGATGGCATCCCGGAAGAGACAATGGGAGTGCACGTCGATTGTTTTGATCCGCTTGCCGTTGACGATCACGGGCTTGCGTTTGCTGCCGAGATTCGGGTGTTTGTATGAACCTTGCGCCGAAGCGGCGTCGATGAGGCCACAGCTGCAAAACACAAGGCCCGTTGTGCCAGCGCTTCGAATGAAGGCTCGCCGACTGATGGTCATGATGCGGATCCTACTTCTTCGGCGGCACGGTCCAGAGAAACACCCAGCGGCCGTCGACATCCACACGCTGGTCGGCCGTCCAGCCCAGCATGTCGTAGACGTGCGAGACGATGCGGGCGCCGGGCCGCAGTTCGCGCAGCAGCCGCGGCTTCAGGCGCTCGTTGATTGACGGGCTGAGATACAGCGTGACGACGGTGGCGGCGCGTATGTCCGCGGTGAAGAGATCGCCCTGGATGAACTGGACGAGATGGGAGACGCCCGCGGCGCGCGCGCTGGCGTTCGATTCGGCGACGAGCAGTGGATTGATTTCGATCCCCACACCGCGCGCACCGTACTTCTGCGCCGCGGCAATCACGATCCGCCCGTCCCCTGAACCGAGATCGTACACCGTGTCGGCGCTCGTGACCCGGGCGGCGGTGAGCATCGCATCGACGACTTCCGGCGGCGTCGCGACGAAACGGACGTCGGGCACCTGTGCGTGCGCGATGCGCGCGATCACTCCCATCGAGACGGCGAGCAGCACGAACGCAGCGACGACGAGCGCTGTTTTACGGAACGCCCGCATCCGTCCATGCCGCCGACAGGTAGCGTTCGACACCGAGGGCGCCCGGCAGATCGCGAGCTGTCTGCTCCGTCGCTGCCCGCGCCATCGAGAGCGTGGCATCGGAGGGCAGCATCATTGCTGCAGCCCGCAGGAAGATCGTCTCGAGGGCGGCGCGCGCGTCGAGTCCGTCAGCCGCCGCGCGGGCGGCGGCGTCGTCGAGCACCTGCAGAATCATCGGCTGGATCGCGAGGGTGCGCCGTCCGCCTGACGCGCCCGCGGCGATGACCTCGGCGATTCCTTCGCTGATGGTCCCCGCCTCTCCGCGGGCCAGGAGGCGCGAGCTGCGACCGATGAAGGCGTGCCCGAGCACGTGCGCAACCGCCTGGATTGTGAACGCGCCGGTGATCTGATCGGACGTCGGCGCTGACGGATCGGGAAAGACGAGCAGATCGCCGCCCGCGGCGAAGGGGCCCTGCGTCCACAGCGCACGTCGGCGCGATGAGTATGGCTGGTCCGGATGCACGACGGCAACCGGTCGATCTCCGGCCTCGAAAACGTTCATCCGTGTTCGTGCGGCGAGGTAGGCGATCGATTGACGCAGATTCGTTTCAACCGTCGCGGCGATGCCGTCGGGCCCACCGGCGCGGGGGGTCCGGAACGAATCCAGCCAGGTTCGGGACCCGTGTCCGGCAAGGAGCACGAGCGCGCCTTCTTCGCGCCCCTGCAGGTCAACGGTGATCGGCATGCCGTCGGCGCGCGCAAGTGTCGAAGCGGCGGACGACGCTCCGCGGGAAGTGGCCGGTTGCACATCGTCGCGCGCGCGGACGAGGTCGAGAAGCGCGCCAGACCTGGCATCCACGAAGGCGACGACGATACCGTCCGGCGTCACGACACGTCCTTCGTACGCGAGGTCATACGCACCTTCGCGAGGCAGAATCACCATCGGCGGGGAGTCCGCGACCGCACCGGCATCGCCGCCGGCCGCGAGGGCGATGACGCGGCGCGCGTCGGCACTCGTCAGCGCGGCCGCCGCCTCGACCTGGACGTTCTGGTAGACCGTTCCATAGATCGAAAGCGGCTGCTGGCCGAGGCGCTGCCGTGTGATCTCCGCGCCGACGATCGGGATACCGCCATGAACCTGCACGAACCGCTCGTGCTGTCGTCCCGTGACGAGTGGATCGATCGTCGCGCTGACGCGTTCGAGCACACGGTCCGCATAGAGGCGATCGATCGTGGCGTCCCATTGCTGGCGAAGCTCCGGATGGCTGTCGTCAGCCGCGACGCGGACCGGCTGCGCTGGCAGGGGTGCCGGCGTGGGCTGCACCTCGGACGGAGCAGTCGGAACTGGCGGCCCCGTTGTCACCGGCGTGTCGTCCTCAAACGACGAAGCGCTCGAGAACTCGATGAGCGCCATCTCGCTCGCCCCGGTTGTCTGATCGAGGATCAGGTACGCCATCAGCTTCGTACCGTCACGGTTCCATGAACTGTCCGCCGCGGTAGCGCCAGTGCTCCCCACGTATTCGGAATGGTTTGGATCGTTGAAATAGGTGATCTGTGTCTTGCCCGATCCGTCGGGACGCATCATCCAGTAGTCGGTCCGCGGATGCGCCGAATCGGCGGCGCCGCCGACACCCATCGACGACATCCAGACGATCCGGTTGCCGAGCGGCGACATCTGCGCGTGCTCGTCCCACTGCGAAGCGGTGTTGGTCAGGTTCACAAGAGCACCAGTGGACAGGCGGAGCGTGTAGATATCCATGTCGCTCTCGCTCTGTCCCGGCTCGAGGTTCCCGGAGAAAAGAATGGTCTGGCCGTCAGGGGAAAAGCCGCTGCTCTCGTAGAAGATGTGCTGCTGGCCAGGCTGGAACGTCCGCACATTCGAGATGCGCGGCGTACCATCCGCGGTGCTGAAATCAGCCACCTTCAACGCCCACTCTCCGATCGCGGCTCCCTGGAGAGAAATGCGCTCGCTCCAGAGCAGCCGGTCGCCCGCCGGCGAGAAGTGCGGATGCAGCACGCCGCCGATCGACACGGGCACGTTCGTCAGCTGCCAGAAACGGGTGCCGTTCCTGTCCATCACCCACAGGTCGTTGTTGATCCCTGATCCCGGATTGGCGAAGAAGTCGGTGACCGCGTTGCGTGGAGCGTTTGCCTTCTCGGCCTGAAACACGATGTAGTTGCCGGACGGATGCCACGCGGGGTTGCCGATGTGGCGGTTGGGGAGCGCCGGCTGATCGCAGGTGAGGCACCGCTCCCCGGTCCCGTCCGGGTTCATGGTGTAGACGTCGTAGTACTGATCGCGCCCGAGCTGATCGATCGCCACCAGATCGCCGGAGGACCAATCGAGACGTCCACCGCCTTTTTTGACGACCGTGATGCGGCTGACTATCGGGGCAGGCGCAGGGACCGGAGAAGGTGAAGGCGCCGGGACGGGAGAAGGTGAAGGCGCCGGCGACTTCGGCGCCGGGGACGAAGGACCCGTGCCGCAGGCCGCAACGAACAATATCAACGCGAACGCCGCCGCACCGCCCACCCCCCGCCCGGGCAGACGGCCACACGATCGATCGACCATCCTCGAATTACTCGCCCCATTCTCTCATCGCGCTGGTGGTCGAGTTGGCAGCCGGCTGTGCAGGTCCGCCATCGAGCGGCTACAATTCGGCACGCGGAGGACGAAGCATGGCGTTCGACCTGACCGTCAACGGGAGCGTGCATCGCGTCGATGCGGATCCGCAGACGCCGCTGCTGTGGGTCATTCGTGACCACGTCGGCCTGACGGGCACGAAATTCAGCTGCGGCATCGGACAGTGCGGCGCGTGCACCGTGCACATCGATGGCCGCGCCATCCGCTCGTGCAGCGTGCCCGCCTCGACCGCCATCGGCAAACCGATCCTGACCATCGGACCGCCCGCAACCGACCGACGCCGACATCGACTCGAGAGTCACCAACGCCTGTCGCTGCGGCACGTATCACCGTGTCAGGCAGGCCATTCATCTCGCCGCTGATTTGATGAGGAAGTGACATGAGCACCGATGTCACTCGTCGCGAGTTCCTGGCCACCGTCGCCGCCGCGCATGGCGCCTTCGTCCTCGGCTTCTGGATGCCGGACAAAACGCAGGCGCAGACGCCGGCCGCGAAGCCGTCCGGCGCCGTCTGGTACGAGGACCCCGCCACACCCGAGGTCAACGCCTGGATCGTCGTCTCGCCCGATGAGACGGTCACGATCCGGATCGCGCAGACCGAGCTCGGTCAGGGCGTCTGGACGTCGAACGCGATGATGGTTGCCGAGGAGCTGCAATGCGACTGGGCCAAGGTCCGTCCGCAATACGCTTCCGCCAACCGCGACGCGCGCGAGAAAGCGCCGGACTGGACGCTGAACGTGCCGGGCAACGGCGCGACCGACCCGACGGGCGGCGGCGACCCGACGTTCGGCAATCGCGATCGCACAGGCGTGGCCGGCATTCCCGACAGTCTCTATCGACGCATGCGCACCAACGCGGCCTCGTCCGTGAAGGATGGCCGCTATTACCTGCAGCTCGCGGGCGCGGAAGCACGCGAGCGTCTGCTGCTCGCGGCGGCGAGTCTGTGGAACGTGCCGGTCACGGAGCTGACCTCCAGGGACAGCGTCATCACGCACGGACAGAGCGGACGCACGACGACCTACGGCCGCGTCGCGGAGCGGGCGGCGCGGACGCCGCACCCGCACCCGGAGACGATCCGCATCAAGTCACCGGATCAGTGGACGCTGATGGGCACCGAGCGGAAGAACCTCGACGTGCCGCTGAAGGTGACGGGGCAGACGGTGTATGGGATCGACGTCCGCGTGCCGGGGATGAAGTGGGCGGCGGTCAAGGCGTGTCCGGTCTATGGCGGCGACGTCAAGCGCTACGACTTCGACGCCGTTCGCACGATGCCCGGCGTGCGGAGCGCCGTGCAGTTTCCGATTCCCGATCCGTCCTGCACGCGCGGCCGCATCTTCAGCGGCGGCGTCGCCGTGATTGCGGACAGCTGGTATCAGGCGAAGACGGCCATCGATCGCATGCCGATCGAATGGACGATTCCGCCGGAGAACGCCGCCGTCAACACCGCGATGATGCAGGATGCGCTCGCCGCGGCGATCGCGCAGCCCGGACAGGTGCGCGTGAACCAGGGCGACGTCGATTCCGGCTTCGCGCGCGCCGCGAAGATCGTCGAGGCGACCTATTCCACGCCGTACCTCGCCCGCGCGCGCATGGAGCCGGGCAACGCGACCGTGCTGGTGACGAACGACCGCGTGGACATCTGGATTGGCGATCAGAGCCCGCAGGAAACGCGCTTCAGCGCCTCGAAGATCACCGGGGTGCCAGAGCAGAACGTCTACATCCACCTCTGTCACCTGGGCGGCGGATACGGGCGCAACGGCAACGGACCGCAGGCCGAGCAGGCGATCATGATCGCCAACCAGATGCGCGGCACGCCGGTCCACATGCTGTGGACGCGCGAGGAAGACTTCATCGGGACGACCTATCGCGCCATGGGTATGGCGCGATTGAAGGCCGGCCTCGACGCCGACGGCTGGCCGATCGCGCTCGAGGTGCGCACCTGCATGCAGCGCGACGGGTTCGGTCCCGAGGCCTCCTTCGACGTGAGGTCGCGCTACCACGTGCCGAGCTATCGCTACTCGAGCCACACCACGAAGTTCCATATCCCGGTGGGGACGCGGCGCGGCGTCGGTCAGGCCGCGCACGAGTTCTATCGCGAGAGCTTCCTGAACGAGCTCGCCCACACGGCGGGCAAGGATCCGTACCTGTACCGTCGCGAGCTGATCGCCCGCACCGACCTCCCGTACAAGGCCGACATGCTCGAGGCGCTCGACATGGCCGCGGAGATGTCAGGCTGGGGGAAGCCCTTGCCCAAAGGCAAGGCGCGCGCGATCGCGCTCGAAGAGCGGGGCGCCGAAGCCAACGGTATGGCGACGATCAGCGCCATGGTGCACACGGTGTCCGTGAGCCGCGAGGGCAAGGTGCGGCTCGAGCGCGTGGACGTGGCGCACGACACCGGCTTCGGCCTGGTGAACCCGCTCTCGGTGAAGAAGCAGATCGAAGGGCAGATCACCTGGTTCTACAACGACGCGATGCTGCAGGCGACGACCATCGCGGAGGGCCACGTCGTCGAGAACAACTACAACAAGTTCCCGCTCTCGCGGATCGCGGACGATCCGCCCGAGATCAACATCCG
>QHWQ01000059.1 GCA_003222635.1 Acidobacteriota bacterium
CCACCTCAACCTTCAGGCGGCGCGGTCGTCGTTCGACGTCCCGAACACGCTTGACGCGGAGGGTGCGGGACAGGATCAGCATCAGAAGATCACGACCTTCAACGTCGCGCCCGGCTACACAGGGATCATCGGGTCGAGCGCGCTGTTCACCGCGAATCTCTTCGTCCGCCGCGACCACCTGACGTACACGCCGAGCGCCGATCCGTTCGCGGACTCGTCCGGCACCGTCAGCCAGGATCGCAAGCTGACGAACGTCGGCGCGAAGGTGGACTTCGCGGTGACCCGCGGCGGGAACAACGTGAAGATCGGCGGCACGTTCAACAACACGAAGCTCAATGAAGACTTCACGCTCGGGCTCACCGACCCGACGATCAATTCGCCTTGTGTCGATGCGGCCGGCGACCCTTCGGACAACGTGCGCCTGACCGCGACGACGCAGTGCGTAGCGAACCGGCTGGTCGCCAATCCCGATTTCGTCGCCGGCTTGCTCGCCTTCGACCTCACGCGCAGCGGGAGACCGTTCCATTTCACCGGCGACGCGACGATCAAGGATCAAGCCTTCTACATCCAGGATGACATCAAGGCGGGCAACGCGAGCTTCATGGTCGGCGTTCGCGCCGATCATTACGACGGCTTGGTGAAGAAATCGCTCCTCGTACCGCGTCTTGGCGTTTCCTTTACCATTCCCCGTAGCGGGACCGTGCTGCGCGCCTCGTACGGGCGGACGCTCGAGACCCCGTACAACGAAAACCTCGTCCTCGCGAGCAGTGCCGACGCCGCGGTGTTCGGCGCCGAAGGCACGCCAGTGCCGCCGGGCACGCGCGATCACGTCGAAGCGGGCATCCAGCAGGCATTCGGCGGCTGGATCGTCGTCGACGCCGGCTATTTCTATAAGAAAACCAAGAACGCGTTCGACTTCGGCGTGCTGTTCGATACGCCCATTGCATTCCCGATTTCGTGGGACCATTCGAAGCTGTACGGCCTGACCGGGCGCGTCAACCTCGTGCAGCATGGCGGCTTCAGCGCCTTTACGGTGATGGGGACCACCAACGCCATCTTCTCGCCACCGGGAACAGGGGGCATCCTGGTCGCGGCGCCCGAAGGTGACTTCCGCATCGATCACGATCAGAAGTTTCAGCAGACGACGAACGTCCAGTACGAGTTCGTGAAGTCGCTCGGGGCATGGGCCGCGCTCTCCTGGCGGTACGATTCGGGCCTCGTGGCCGGTTCGGTGCCCGACTATGCGACCGCGCTGACCCTGAGCGGCGATCAGCAGGCCGCGATTGGCCTCTTCTGCGGCGGCACGGTCGCGACCCCGGACTCGCCGATTACGTCATGCGGCGGCGGCGCCGCGCGCGGGGCCGAGCGTCTCGTCATTCCCGCGGACGGCACCGAGGACGACGTGAACAACCCACCGCGAGTCGCGCCGCGGCATCTCTTCGATCTCGGCCTCGGCGTGGATAATCTGCTCAACACGACCCGCGCGAAGCTGCGCGTCCGGTTCAGCGTCGTCAACCTGACCAACAAGGAAGCGCTCTATAACTTCCTCTCGACGTTCAGCGGCACGCACTTCGTGACGCCGCGTGCGTATCAAATCCAGTTCGGCCTCGGATTCTGATCTGATGAGGTCGGACCGTCGCTCGCGAAGAACCTGAAGGCATGCGCCTTTCCGGTTCTTCGCGTGGGAGTTTCGTCACACACCGCCGAAGCGACGTAGAACACAACAGCAGCCGGATGAGCCGATGCAACCTGTCTTCGAGATGGTATGCCTGATGCTGCGATCCCCGCGTAACCGCACAAGGAGGCGCCATGAAATGCGCACATCCGGGCTGTAAGTGCAACGTGACCAACACTCGGTACGGTGAGTACTGCAGCGACCACTGCCAGTAAGTCCGCACGGCAGTCGAAGGTAACCATCGTCCATTTTCGGGTCGGCGCCCCGCTCACCGCGAGTGCCTCGATCATGTCATCCTGTTGACCACTGCTGGCCTTCGCCGCGTGCTGCGCGAGTACGTCGCGTACTCCTCGCGAACTCGAACGCACCTCGGCCGTCGATGCGCGTCACGTCCGTCAGACTAGGCCGCTTTCGCAACCTCCAAAGTCTCCAAGGCCACCGCAAGCACTTCGTCGACCGACGCGACGACATGGAAGTGCATACGCTCTCGAACTTCGGACGGCACATCCTCGAGATCGTGCTGATTGCGCTCCGGCACGATCACTTCTGTCAGGCCGGCGGCATGTGCCGCGAGTACCTTCTGTTTCAATCCACCAATCGGCAGCACTCGTCCCTGAAGTGTCACTTCACCGGTCATCCCGACCGTGCTCTTCACCGGTCGGCCCGTCAGCAGCGACGCAATCGCCGTCACCATCGTGATACCGGCGCTGGGCCCGTCCTTCGGAATCGCGCCCGCTGGCACATGGACATGCACCTCGCGACCGTCGAGGGCACGCTCGTCGATGTCCAACTCGCGCGCGTGACTCTTCACGTAGGTCAGCGCAATTCGCGCGGATTCCTTCATCACGTCGCCGAGCTGGCCGGTCAACACCAATCCGCCCTTGCCTGGCATCGAGGCCGCCTCCACGAAGAGAACATCACCACCGACGCCGGTCACCGCCAGGCCCGTGGCCACGCCGGGCACCGCGGTCCGAACGGCAGCTTCGTGCTCGACCTTGCGGCGCCCGAGTGCATCCCGCACCGCCTTGATGTCGATCGTCACTGACGATGGCTGGTCGGCAGACGCAATCCGTGTGGCCGTCCGGCGCAGCAGGGTTCCAAGCTCTCGCTCCAGCTGACGGACACCGGCTTCCCGCGTGTAGTCCGTGACGACGACGCGCAGGATCGTGTCGGTGATGTCGACTTCTTCGGCACGCAGTCCATTCCGCTCGATCTGACGAGGCCACAGATGCCGCCGCGCGATCGCCACCTTCTCGTCAGTCGTGTAACCGTCGAAGCGGATCGCCTCCATGCGATCGAAGAGCGCCGCCGGAATCGTGTCGGCCACGTTCGCCGTCGCGACAAACAGTACCTGTGAGAGATCCAGTTCGACGTCCAGATAGTGATCGCGGAACGCATGGTTCTGCGCCGGGTCGAGCACTTCCAGGAGCGCCGCCGACGGATCCCCACGCCAGTCCGCACCAAGCTTGTCGACCTCGTCAAGCATGATGACGGGGTTCATCGTCCCGGCGTCGCGCAAGGCACGCACAAGCCGCCCCGGCAGGGCCCCGATGTACGTGCGCCGGTGGCCGCGAATTTCCGCTTCGTCGCGAACACCGCCGAGCGACATGCGCACGAACTGCCGCCCGGTCGCCCGGGCAATCGATTCGCCGATCGAGGTCTTGCCAGTTCCCGGAGGACCAATCAGCGTGAGGATGACGCCGGATCGGCGCGTCTCCGTCATGCCACGTTCGCTGCGCAGCTTGCGGACCGCGAGGTGCTCCGTGATGCGCCGCTTCACGTCATCGAGCCCTTCGTGGTCGGCGTCGAGGACCTGTCGAGCGTGAGAGGGATCGAGACGCTCCTCGGACCGTTTGTCCCAAGGTATGGCCAGGAGCCAGTCAAGATACGTGCGGATCATTCCTGATTCGGCGTTCGCATCTCCCATGCGCTCCAGGCGGCCCAACTCGCGTTCTGCCTGCTCACGCACCGCATCGGGCATCCCGGTTGCGGAGATCTTCTGTCGGTATTCGTCAACGACCGAACCGTCCTCTTCGCCAAGCTCTTTACGGATCGCCTCCATCTGACGACGGAGGAAGTACTCGCGCTGCTGTTTCTGCGTGCCGTCTTCCACGTCGTCGTGGATTCGCTTCCGCACCTGCAGCTCAGCGAGCCGCTCGCGCTGAAGCGCCAAGGCAAGCGTGAGCCGCTCGACGACGTCGAGCGTTTCGAGCAGCTGAAGCTTCTGGCTGAAGTTCAGGTCAGGAGAGTAGCCGGCGGTGTCGGCCAAGGCGCCGGCATCGGTAATCGATCGAACGAACGCGCGGATGCGCCCGTCGTCACCGCGCAGTTCGAGGATCTCGTCCACGACCGCACGGTATTCGCGCTCGAGCTCCTGCGTCAGGGTGCCCGCGGGCCTCTCGTCTGGGCGTGCTTCGACGTCGACGCGCAACACACCATCCGCGTCGGCGCTCGCGGCGCCGGGAATCCCACGGTGGAGTGCCGTCAGCGACACCGCCAGACCCCGGCCGGCAAGCCGCATGCGCTCTGACACGTCCGCCACGACGCCCACGCTCGCGTACGTGTTGTCGTGTCGAGGCACGAGCAAGACCTGTTCATCCCGTCCCACGTCGACCGACAGGGTGACGGGCATGGCGGGAAACACAACCGCATCATCCAGGGGAACGATTCGCAGCCTGTTCATAGTTATCGGTTAGGACGCCCACGACGACCCTGACGTTTCAGGGCTCGTAGCTTGCTGCGTCGAGTCGGTGCAAGACATTCGTGAGCTCATCCCCTCGACGAAAGGCCCGGACGATGATCCGTCGGTGCGTGCCGGTAGATCAATCGTCTGAATCAACAAGAACGGTCACTTGAATCAATCCGTACGGTTCATACGCGTTTACGCTCGCCTCGCTGAGACCGAGTCCGCGGTTTCAAGCGCTCGAGTGTGAGGAGGCGTCACCTGGCGAGCGGCATACCGAAGAACGCATCAGGGAAGCACGAAAACGAGACGGCCGGCCTCAGCGGCGAATTGCTGATCGGCGACGACTTCCTCGTGGCTCGGCTCGGACTGGGTACGATGCGGCTCACCGGCAAGGGCATCTGGGGCGAACCTGCGGATCGGAATGAGGCCATTCGCGTCGTGAGACGCGCAGTCGAACTCGGCGTCAATTTCATTGACACTGCGGATTCGTACGGCCCCGATGTCAGCGAGGGACTCATTGCTGAGGCTCTCTATCCCTATCCGGAAGGCGTCGTCATCGCGACGAAGGGTGGCCTCGAGCGGCCGGGCCCTGACCAATAGGTTGAAAACGGAAGGGCTGAGGCTTTCCCATCAAGGTGGACGGAGAAATCGTCGGTGCGATCGGGCTGAGTGGGGCGCCCACCGTGCAGAACGATATCGACTGCGCGAGCGCAGCCCTGGCACTCGTATCCGATTTGGTGCCTGTGGACTGAAGAAGAAAAGCAAACATGAGCACCAATGCAGGTGCCCCTTCGTCGCGAAACATGGCGTGGGTCATCGTGTGGGTTGGACTGGGGCTGGCGCTCGGGCTGTGGGTCGCTGCGACGCAGGGCAGAAGCGCCGCGACGGAATATTTCGCGGCGTACCTGCTCGAGGAGTCGCTGTCGGTCGACAACATCTTCGTCTTCGTCGTCATCTTCTCCGAGCTTCACATTCCCGCCGAGCATCAGCGTCGCGTGCTGCTGTTTGGCGTCGCGGGCGCGCTCGTGTTCAGGGCCTGGCGATCGCCGCCGGCATCACCCTCATCGAACGCGTTCAATGGATCATCTATCTGTTCGCAGCCCTCATCCTGTTCGCCGCCTGGCGGCTGCTGTTCGGTGGTGAGCGTGAGCGAAAAGTCGTCACAGAGGCGTGTGACGTGTGCGCCACCTGGATCGCTCGAGTGGTGCGCGTCAGTCCTGTGTTGCACGGACATGACTTCTGGCGACGCGAGGGCGGCCGGCTCGTCGCGACACCGCTATTGGTGGCGCTTGTCGTCATCGAAACGACCGACATCGTCTTTGCGC
>QHWQ01000060.1 GCA_003222635.1 Acidobacteriota bacterium
ATGCGACGACACAGTGCAGCGGGCATGCCCGCCCAAATCACTGAAGAAATCCTCCTTCGCCGATTGCAACGTTGCAGCAACTGCAACGCGAACAAAGGAAACCTTCTCAACCTTTGCACTCTCGACACCTCGCACATGAATCGCCGGATCAGTCCCGCCTGAATGGGTGAAACGGATCAATGCGCTTGCCCGCGCGGCAGCGCTCCAGCACGATCGCCAGCCGCTTGGCCCGCGTCGCGTCACGTTTCGCGCTCGTGATGAAGAACGTATAGAGCCGCTTCATCCCCGGTGGAAGTGCCTGAAAGTACGCGTAGGCTTTCTTGTCGGCCTTCAACGCGCGCAGCGTGGCCGCGTCGAGCACAGGATTGTCGCGCGCGGCGTGGACGCGCCGCGTCCGCTCCTCGTCACGCCGCTCGAACGCCGCCAGACCGGCCGGTTTCATGCGGCGCTCGTTGATCAATTCCAGCGCGCGCTTCGTGTTCGTCGCGCTCCAGAAGCTGTCCTTCTTCCGCGGCGTGAAGCGCACCGTGTAGACATCCGCACCAACGCGGTGCCTGAGGCCGTCGATCCATCCGTACGCGAGCGCGGCGTCCAGCGCCTGCGGAAACCTGATGCTCGGTTTTCCCGAGGCAACGGTATAGAAACCGACCAGCAGCAGCGTCTCCGTCCGATGATGCGCCGCAAGCCATTGCTCGAACGCACGCGCGGCTTTGAAGAAGGTCGGCTCCACGCCGCGATCCTATTCCGGGGACGTGCAACGGTGCGAGGCGTGCGATGGTGCGGAGGTGCGTCCGAGAGGTGCGAGAGGTGCGAAGGTTCGAGAAGTTCTTGCGCCCTCGCACCGTCGCGTGCTAATGACCAACCCGTGCACGACGGGAAGCACGCTCTTCATCGATGGCGGCGACACGATCGGGTGACGCATACGCGGGAACACGCAGGATCAATGGCCTGACCGCTGCCATTAATCCAAGAACGATCCCGAAGGTGCACACGATGGTCGCCCCGGTCGGCAGGTCGAGGACGAGCGACAGCCAGACGCCGAGCGCCGAGACGACCGTCCCCATCGTCCACCCAATCGCGAGCCGTGGTCCGATGTTGCGCGCGAACATCATGGCGGCGACCGACGGCACGATGAGATAGCAGAACACCAGCAGCACACCGGCGATGGCCACGGACGAGGTCACCACGAAGCCAAACGACGCGTAGAACAGGAAGTCCCAGAACCGGATCGAAATGCCTTCGGCCTCGGCCTTGTCAGGATCAATCGAGATCGCGAGGAAGCGCCGGCGGAACACGAAATGAAACAGCCCGATGATGCCGTAGAGCACCGCCGTCTTGCCCACCTCCTGCCACGACACCGCGAGAATGTTGCCGACGAGCATGTCCTTCAGATGCTCGCTTTCGGATGTCGCCTTGCTCATCGCGAGAATGGCCGCGGCGGATGCCACGGCATAGCAGATGCCGATGATCGCCTCCTGCGGGATGCGCGAATCCTTCATGCGGAACATCGAGAAGATCAGCGCACCGATGAACGTGAAGACGAGGCTGATCCAGTAGACAACCGGCGCGTGGGGGTCAACGTTCGTGATCGGCATCAGGATGGCGACGGTCGCGCCGAACGCCGCGATCTGCGCGAGCGAGAGGTCGACGAAGATGACCCCTCGCTCGACGACGTGGACGCCGAGATAGGCGTGAATGCCGGTGAGAATGAGGCTGGCGACAAACGGCGCCGCCAGGAACGCGAGCATCCCTGTCTCGAACACTACTTCGCCCCGCTCTTCTTGATCGCGTCGATCAGGAGGTTGATGTCGTAGTCGAACAGCTTGAAGTAGTCAGTCGCCTCTTTCACGCCGCCGACCGACGGCGGCATCACGAGCACCTCAGCACCGGTCGCCCGGCCAATCGCTTGCGGCGTCTTCAGATCGAAGTACGGCTCGATGAGCGCCAGCTTCACGTTCTGCCGCTTCATCTCGTTGATCAAGTCGAGCGTGTGCTGCGGCGTGGGCGGAATGCCCGGCCGTGGTTCGACGTATCCGATGATGTCGAGGCCGAACCGCTCCGCGAAGTTGGGAAACGACCGATGGTAGGTCACCACTTTCGTTCCCTTGTACGGCGCCATCATCGAGATCCATCGCTTCTCGGCCGTGTCGAGCCGGCTCGTGAAGCTCGCGAGCTGCTGCTGGAAATACGCGCGGTCGCCGGGGTGGATCTCGCCGAACTTGTCTGCCATCGCCTTGGCGATGCGCTTCCCGTTTTCCGGATCGAGCCAGTAGTGCGGGTTGCCGAGGGGGTGCACGTCCCCTTCCGCGCGCGTGATCTGTCCCGTCGGCACCTCGAGAATTTCCGCGGTGAGCGAGGCGTCCAGAAAGCCGGCAGACCCGACCTGAATCTTGCCGTTGCGGCTCTGGGTCTGCAGCGGCGGGAGCCAGCCGATCTCGAGCTCGCGGCCGACGGCGATCAGCACATCAGCGCGCTGCAGCTTCAGGATGAAGCTCGGCTTCGCCTCGACGAAATGGGGATCCTGATAGCCCCGCGCGAGCGACTCGACGGTAATGTGATCGCCGCCAACCTCGCGCGCAATCGCGGAGAGATCCTCGATGGTCGTCACGACATTGAGCTTGCCCTGCGCTCGCGCTGCGACGGGCAGCGCGAGGAGACATACGAGAAACAGGGTACGACGGTACTGCCCGCGCACCTGGCTGAACTCGCTGGGCCAGTATGTCAACGTCGCCGAACCGCCTTTGTCGAGCAGCGACGCGTCGTCCGCGCGATTCGAGCGATCGTAGCGGATTCCCGCAAACCACCGCCTCGCGAACTGATAGTCGCCCGACGCGTAGTACCCCATGGCGTCCTGGCGGCCGTTGAACTGCTGGCGCTGGCTCCAGATGAGTTCGCTGCGTCCCACGAACGAGTGGTAGATGGAACGCGACAGCGGCTTCCAGCGCAGGGTCGCATCCACGCCGAAGAGCTTCGTCGTGAAGCGCCCGACGTCGACATCTTTCACAATGCCTGCCGGATTGTGGCCGTACGAATAAGACGAGCCGAGATCGATGTTGGTCGACTCGGTGATGTCGTGATACGCCCGCAGATGGGCGACGTAGCTGAGGTCGCCGCGTTCGCTTGTCTTGTAGAGTGACACTCCCGAATCGCCTCGATAGACCTCGCCGGTCGCCTCGAGGAACAACGGGCCGGCGGGAATCAGCCTTGCCACCGAGATGCCGGCATCGTCGATACCGTCTTCGCCGCCAACCAGGTTTCGCGTGACGAGCGGACGGTCGGTCCACGGCAGCACGTGATTATGAAGGCTGTTCACCTTGCCGAACGCCGCGCGCATCTTGCCGACCTTCGTCAACAATCCGCCGGGCAGCGACGTGAACGTCAGGAACCCTTCTTCGACGCCGACGCCCTCCTCGCCGAACGAGATGAAGAAATCGGCGCGCGCGTAGGGATCGACAATCGCCTGGAACGCCGCCTCCGATTCGTGCAGCTCGAGGGCGGGCTGAGGCTCGACCTGATTGCGGCCGGCGGCGCCGAGGAAGTCGCCGATGACCGCCATGTCGGGATTGAAGACCTTCGCATTGGTGATTGACGACCCGTACACCGGAAGCGGGCCGCTCGGACCGCCGGCGCCCGCTGCGCCAGGTGGCACTTCCACCGTGGTCTGGGCGGGCGGAGCTTGTGGGGCGGGTACGGCGGGTGGGGCTTGTCCGCCTTGCAGCGCCGTGAGCTGCGCCTCGAGCGCGGAGATCCGCTGATTGAACTCCTGTCGCAGCTGATCGATCTGCTGCTGGATCTGCTGCGCATTGGCGGCCTGTGCCGCCGCGTCCCGGGGCGTCGCGATGAGCATGGCAACCATGCAGGTTGCGCACGCGACGAACGTCAATCGCATACATCCTCCTGCGCGAACCATCAAAGCTCGCGCGATGTGTTTCCCTGGGTAAATGGAAACTGAGGCTTATGCGACCGGGGGCGCGCGGGCCGGGCGATGGGAAACGAGGTGCGGGGCCACCGCGTCGGCGGTGGCGCGAGCGACGAGGCTCGCGTCAACGGTCGGCGCGGCGAAGCGGACCGAACTGGACACCGCGCGCAGCGACTGCAGCGCGTGACACAGCACGCAATGCTGTGAATCGGGAGTCGAGGTGGTCGCGGCGCCGATGTGGTGCGCCGCAACATCGTGGACGACGACCGCCGGATTGCAGAGTGCGTCGTCCGCCTCGTCGTGGAGCAGCGACGAGACCGTGATCGGGCCCGTCGCAAAGAGCGCGAGCGCGACGAAGAACGGCGCCAGACGAGCGCGCCTCAGGGCGCGAATCATCAAGGAAAGGATAGCAGGAACCGGTGTAGGACCAATGACGACCTCAGCGGGCGGGCGCACGGGCGACCCGTGCGCGCACGCCCACCGCACACGAACCAGGTTTGAACACGACGCGAAATTGCTCGGGAAATCGACATGTTTTGCGGCCGCTACGCTGGCATCCCGGCTGCTACATCCCGGGACGTATGGTTCCGATCTCCAGGCGTAAACAGGCGGCAGGCATCGTCGGCGCGTTCGTCATCGGCTACGCGCTGTCATGGCTCTCGGCGCCCGGTGCGGGCACCGGCCCGGTTGACTCGTTTAGTCCAACCTTCGGTGCGTCGGCGTCGCCGATCATCGTCTCGCCCGCGGCGGCCGCCGGCGAGCGATCGATCGAGGCGTCAGAGCCGCAAATTTCTTCTCCCACAGCCCTGCAGAGGTCCGCGAACGAACCGATATAAGTGGGTGATCCACTCACTTATGGTGTTCACTGTTTTCGCAGGATTCGTCGTCGCCGTTCTGGCCGGTCACTACTTCGCGGATTCCGACTCGCGCATCAGCAGCGGGCTGACGCGCTCCAGGTTTTCCAAGCCGTAGACGTCGGTCGGCTCATGACAGCTTCTCGACGTCGTGCACCCGGCTCACGTCGACCGACAGCCGATGCGACGGCGACTCGCCGCGGAATACCGGACGGAACTTCGCGTTCCAGATAATCTCGTCCGCGCGGTACGACGTCCGCGCGTGCACGGTCTGTTCGTAGGTTTCGTCCACACCCGTCAGCAGCACCAGAATTTCCGCCTGCTCCTGTTCGAGAGCTTCGCGCGTCTTCCCCGCCAGTGGACTGTGCTCATCGATCGGGTGGACGATCGTCCACGTCAACGGGAAGAAGGTCACCTTGTTGCGCTCGAGCGGCAGCAATCGATAGCGGCGCACGAGCCGTCCGCTCCTGTCGGCCTCGAACGCCGTGTAGAGCACCTGCGCCTCGAGCTCGATGATCTCATTCCGCCGCCGCTGGTTGGCAATGCGGAACTCCAGCGCCTGGATGTCCGCATAGGGCGCGACGATCGCGTGCTCGCTGAAGAGGATCGCGGCGGTCGGCCGAGCGAAGCGCGCGAACAGCAGGCCGGTCGCCAGCGCCTGATACATCAGGCCGACGAGCGCCTCGATGGTGACGATCATGTTGGCGGCAAAGCCATTGGGGCCGATTTGCCCGTAGCCGATCGTCGCGAACGTCTGGATGCTGAAGAAGAACGCCTGGCTGAAGCGGCCGCCGAGCATGTGGCTGCCCGGCCCCGCGAGCGCGTCCGGGCCGCACGCGACATACGCGAGCGCGAAGACGATGTTCAGCACGAGATACAGCAGCGCGACGACGCCGATGAACCCGCTCCACGAGATGTTGAGGAGCAGATGATAGGGCGCGAGCGTCTCCAGCAGCCCCAACCCCTCGCGAATGACGTTGAACGATCCGTCGCGATTGAGCAGACGGTTGCGGCTCTCGCGGCTGATCACCGAGCCGAAGCCCAGATCGCGATCGCGGACCTCCGCTTCGGCGCTGATGCGCGCGGCCAGCGGACTCGGATCGAAGGGAGCAGTCATTTTCGTAGGGCCGATCGATGAAATCACCCGGCGTTGTCGGAATCAGCGGCCGAAACCCGTGGCCGATTGCCGCTTCCAACGTAGAGGCGCGCGAAAATCCTCGGGATTCATTGCATCCGCGGTCGCCCGCCCGAGTTGGCGCACCTGTTGCTCATGCGCGGGCCATGGAATTTCATCGACTCGTGCACCGCGTCAGAAGTGAGTTCATCGAGATGCCAGGCCTGAATCTGACATTACCGCAGGCGGCCAGGCTGTGGGGGCTCGATCACGACGCGTCGCGTCAGGTCATCGATGCGCTCGTCGAGGGCGCGTTTCTCCGCTGGACGCCGAACGGGACCGTCGTTCGCGCTAAAGCTTCATAACAAGCGGCTTGACGTCGAGCCCGTCGGGCTCGGCGCGCCACGTGTCGCCAGGCGCAATCAGCATCGGCGTGGTCAGCGAGCCGGTGCTGATGAGCTCGCCCGCATGCAGCGGCTCGGCCCACGGCGACGTGCCTATCGCGCGCGCCAGCTCGCCGAGACAGAGCGCAGGGTTACGAAAAACGTTCTTTCCGCTCCCCTCTTCCACAAAGTTGTCGTTTTTGAACAGCTTCAACTTGAACTCGCCGAGCTGTGTCGCCAGCTTCTCCGCGTTCGCCTCCGTCACCATCGTCGGCTCGCCGAGGACCAGGCCGGCGTGGAAGCCGAATGAGGCAACCAGATCCTGCGGCTTGAACTGCCACTCGGGGAACGGACAGTCGACAATCTCGTAGCCGAGCGAGAGCCATTCGACGGATTTCATCACGGCGACGGGATCCGACGTGTCGCCGGCGATCGCTGCCTTCAGCTTGAAGACGATCTCGGGCTCGAGCTTCGGCGCGTAGGTGAAGGGAACCGGCGTCACCTCGACTTCGCTCGCGGTGTGCACGGTGTCGTCGTACATCGACGCCCACGCGACGGTCTTCAGCTGCAGCTTGTCGAGCACCGCGTGGTTGCCGAACGCGACCTTGCGGCCGACAATCGTTCGGCCGCCGGCGCGCCTGCGCCTGGCCAGCTCCGCTTCCACCGCGTACGCGGCGGCGAGGTCGAATCCGTCGCGAGACGACAGCGGCGCGGGAAGGAGGTCGCCGGCCTCGTAGGCGTCGATCAGTTCCTGTGCGACTGCATTCGCATCAATCGCCATAGTCCTGTCGAGTGTAATAGGATTCGGCTCGTTATGATGCGCCTTCTGACCGCCCTGTGTGTCGTGGCCGCGGCGATTGGCGTCGCGGCCCAGGGGCGGAACACCGTCGTCCGTCTCGACCCGGCGCTCGATGCGCTGATCGCGCCCGGCGCGAAGGCCGAGCTGTTGAAAGGCGATTACTTCGGCGCGATTGAAGGGCCGGTCTGGGTCGATGCCGATGGCGGCTATCTCCTTTTCAGCGACATGGCGGCAAACGTCATCTACAAGTGGACGCCCGCGGGCCAGCTGTCGGTGTTCCTCGAGAAGAGCGGATACACGGGCACGGATCTCAACAACGTGGGCGGCCAGTACACGAACGGACGCCTGCACCTGCTGCTGATCGGATCCAACGGGCTGACGCTCGACCGCGAAGGACGTCTCATCATCGCCGGGATGACGGATCGCAACGTGACGCGGCTGGAGAAGAACGGCATGCGCACGGTCCTCGCCGATCGCTACGCAGGCAAGCGGCTGAACAGTCCCAACGATCTCGTCGTGAAGTCCGATGGTGCGATCTACTTCACGGAGACGACGAGCGGCATTCGCGGGCGCGATGAAGGGCCGGCACGCGAGATTCCATTTCACGGTCTCTATGTGATTCAAGATGGCATGCTGCGCCTGCTCGACAAGGATCCGCAGGGCGCGGCGCCGAACGGCATTGCGTTCTCGCCTGACGAGAAGATCCTTTACGTCAACGGCGGCACCAAAATCACCGCGTACGACGTTCGCAACGACGACACGCTGGCCAACCCGCGCGTCCTGATCGATACAGCCGTCGAGAAGGTCGCGGGCAACACCGACGGGATGAAAGTCGATCGCAGCGGCAACATCTACTTCTCGGGCCCTGGTGGCGTCTGGATCGTCTCGCCGCAGGGCAGGCACCTCGGGACGATCGTCACGCCCGAGCGCGTCGCGAACCTCGCGTTCGGCGGCGCGGAGAGCAAGACCTTATATCTGGCGGGTGGACGCAGCCTCTGGCGCATCCGCGTCAACACGGCCGGCATCAGGCCGACCACAAGGAGAACCGAATGAAGACGCTTGTGACGACGCTCGCCGCCGTGCTCGTGGCCGCCACGGCATTCGCGCAGAAAACGATCACCGATGCCGACAAGGTGGGGGTCTACATGTCCGCGACGGAAGTCGCGGATGCGGTGTCGAAGCTGCCGAAGAACCCGCTCGGGGCCGTGCCGGTGTTCAAGCTCGGTCCGTATAACGTGAAC
>QHWQ01000061.1 GCA_003222635.1 Acidobacteriota bacterium
GGCTCACGAGGCCGGGCGTGATGTCGCCGCGATCTCGGAAGCGCCACAGGAGCCCGTTCAAGACCGTCCCCGTCACGTTGCGATATGTCGGGTGCACGACCATCCCGGCGGGTTTGTTGACCACCAGCACATCCTCGTCCTCATAGATAACGTCAAGCGCGACGGGTTCTGGTACGGGCACGATCAGCAGTAAAGTGGAGCGTTATGAACCTCAGAATGCCACAGCCCGAACAGGCTCTTCCCGGACGCGAGGAGGCGATGCCGGTGCCCGAGACCCATTTTGTGAACGGCCACCGCCTGACGCCGCCGTTTGCCGCCGGATTCGAGCAGGCCGTCTTCGGCATGGGCTGCTTCTGGGGCGCGGAGCGGAAGTTCTGGGAGGCGCCGGGCGTCTACGCGACCGCGGTCGGCTATGCGGGCGGCTACACGCCGAACCCGACGTATCGCGAGGTCTGCAGCGGCATGACCGGGCACACCGAGGTCGTGCTCGTCGTCTTCGATCCGAAGGTGACGTCGTACGACGCGATGCTGAAGATTTTCTGGGAAAACCACGACCCGACGCAGGGGATGCAGCAGGGCAACGACGTCGGCACGCAGTATCGATCGGCGATCTACACGTTCACGCCTGAACAGAAGCGCGCCGCGGAAGCCTCGCGCGCCGCGTTTCAGGATCGCCTCACCGACGCGGGTTTCGACCGCATCACGACCGAGATCGCGGACGCACCGCCGTTCTACTACGCCGAGGATTATCACCAGCAGTACCTCGCGAAGAACCCCGGCGGTTACTGCGGGCTCGGCGGCACCGGCGTCAGCTGTCCGGTCGGCGTGAACGCATGAACATGAACACGAACCGAGAAGCGAGAAGCTTGGAAGGGTGAACGGTATAATCGCCGGATGAGCCGCGTCAGCTACGCGAACACACCGTCCACCCTCGATCAGCAGGCGCTGCGCGAGACGCACCACGTGCGCCTCGTCTCGTCAACGGAAGAGGGGACCGGTGTGAACGCGCTGCCGAACGGCGTCTACGGCTTCACCTACTCACCGGCGTTGCCAAACGCGCCGCTCTTCGCGGAGCGGAGGTTCCGCAGCTACGAGACGCACAAGATCGCCGGCGGAGAGATCTACGTGATTGGGTTTGCGGATGTGGAGACCGCGGCCGCGATTGAATCGACGAGCAGCGAGCGGACGATTCAGATTCAGCCGGAGCCCGACGGCAATTCGAACGTGCTCGTGAAGTTGCCGTACTCGCGCATCCGCCATCATCGGCAGTGCGCCGCGCCGAACCAGCACGGCTTCACGGTGACGATCACGCCGGTTTAGATTTTTCGACCGGCCGTTCCGGATTCGCTTCCCACTCCGACCACGATCCCGCAAACAGCTTCGCGCCCGACAGGCCCGCGTGCTCCATCGCGAGCAGGTTGTGGCAGGCGGTGACGCCCGAGCCGCAATACATCACCGTCTCGCGCGGCGTGCGATCCCCGAGCACGCGCTCGAAGTCCGCCTTCAACTGCCCGGCGGGACGCATCGTGCCCTCCTCGCTGATGTTGCGGCGGTACGGGCGATTGCGTGCGCCCGGGATGTGGCCGTAGACGTTGTCGAGCGGATCGGGTTGGCCCTCGTAGCGCTCCTGCGACCGTGCATCGATGAGCAGCATGGATCGATCGTCGAGATGCGCCATCACCTCGTCCACCGTGAGCCGCATCTCCCTCCGAAGGCGAGGCGTGAAGAGAGCGGGCAGGCGCGTCTCTCCCGCGGTACGGAGCGGGCGGCCTTCGCGCGTCCACTTCGCGAAGCCGCCGTCGAGCACGGCGACCGCATCGTGTCCGAGATACCGCAGCATCCACCACAACCGGCTCGCGAACGGGCCCGCATCCTGGTCGTACGCGACGACCTGCGTCTCGTCTCCAATGCCGAGACGGGCAAACGTCGCCGCCATTGCATCGAGCGAGGGGAGCGGATGGCGCCCGTTGGTGCCGGTACGCGGCCCGGCGAGGTCGTGCGCGAGGTTGACGAACACGGCGCCAGGAATGTGGCCCGCGCCATACTGCGCGGCGCCCCAGTGCTCATCCTTCAGGTTGTAGCGGCAGTCTGCGATGAGGCACGACGAATCGTTGAGATGTGCGGCGAGCAGTTCGGTCGAGATGAGGGTGGTATGCATGGCGTTGGCATTGCACCGGATCGGCGCGGAGATCTTATATGAGCCATCGAACCGCAGCGGCAATGGTTGTGCTGTTGATGCTGAGCGGCGGATGCGCCGCCCGCCACGGGCGTCCGATCATCGGCGGCAGCACCGTGCCGAACCCGACGGGCACGATTTCCGGAACCGTCACCTCGTCAACGGGGACGCCCCTCGAAGGGCGGCGCGTGACCGCGATCGACATGGCCACCGAGGCGCACTACGACGCCACCACGTCGAAGGACGGCGGATACACCATCAAAGTGCCGGTGGCGCGCTATCGGCTGGAAGTGGAGCTGCGCGGCGGCGATCAGCTGGCGAAGCAGCCGGAGCAGACCAACGTCAACATCGGGGACGTTGACGAGCGGATGGACTTCGTCATCGGCCGTTAGTTCATTCGTTCGAGCGCCGCGATCCGCGCTTCGAGCGGCGGGTGAGTGGCGAAGAACGCCATCCAGTTGCGCCCGCCCTGGATCTTCAGCGTGGCGAGCGCCTCGTGCCGCGTATCCACGAGTTCGTGGTTCGCGGCGAGGCGGCGCAACGCGCCAATCATGCGATCGCGCCCGGCGAGCGTGGCGCCGCCGTAGTCGGCCCTGAACTCGCGCTGCCGCGAGAACCACGCGACGATGAGAGACCCCAGAATCCCCAGCACGATCTGCAGGACGATCACGACCAGAAACGACCCGCCGCTGTAGCCGCGCTCGCGGTCGCCGCCGCGGTTCGCGATGACGTACGCAATCAGCCGCGAGAAGAAGATGACGAACGCGTTGATGACGCCCTGCAGCAGCGTCATGGTGACCATGTCGCCGTTGGCGATATGGGTGATCTCGTGGCCGAGCACGCCTTCTACCTCGTCGTCACGCATCGAGCGGAGCAGGCCGGTTGACACCGCCACGAGCGCGCGGTTCTTGCTCGGCCCCGTCGCAAACGCATTGACCTCGGGCGAGTCGTAGACGCCGACCTCGGGCATCGGCAGTCCGGCCTTTTGCGTCAGGCCGGCGACCATCGCGTAGACGCGATCGGCGTCCGCATTGCCCGTGCGGCCGTCCACGATCTTCATGCCGGTTGCCATCTTGGCCATCCAGCGCGACATCTGCAGCGAGATGAAGGCGCCGCCCATGCCCCAGACGAAGCTCAGGGTGGCCAGCGCGCCGATGTCGAGGCCGCGCGGCCCGACGTAGCGGCCGACGCCGAGGATGCTCAGCACGATCGACAGCGTCAGGACGACGGCGAGGTTGGTCAGGATGAAGAGGAAAATGCGCTTGCCCATGGCTTGAGAATAGCACCTCCATGAGCTTAGACGTCGGATCGGCGGCGCAGGCTTCATCGGATTGGCCCGCGGACGGTTTTCGCTGATATCGACGTTATTGATCGCGAGAAGTCTGTCCATCGGACTCTTCCTCGCGTCAATTCCCGCGCACGCAGAGAATGGTCCCGGCACCAACGTCCCGGCACTCGCCCGGGAAGTCGCGGTCATGGCTCACGAGCTCGCGACGCTGAGAGCGCGTGTCGCGAAGCTGGAATCCGGTCACGTTGTCGCTGCCGATCTCGTCGGTCGCTACACGGTGCAGATGTTCGGCGTCGAAACGGGGGCGAACCCGTACATCGCAACGGAGGCGGGCTGCGAGCTGCGGCGTTCCCGCTCGCCATCGGTGATATGCACCCCCGATGCAGAGCCTCCGGGAACATTCCCGTGGAGATTTGACAACGGAAACTTCGTGTTCACGGATGAAGATGGGGACCACGCGCTTCCAGTCGGCGCCGGCGGACGGCGCATCATCTTCAGCGAAACCGCTTTGTATGACAATCAATCCTGGCCTGCTTGCATTGTCTGGTCACTCAATATCAAGATTGCGCCATGACAATGTGGCTGCCAAATCTCGAGGGACGGCGGGGTCCGGTCTACCGCCGTATCGCTGACGCCATCGACGAGGAGGTCCAGCGGGGAACGCTCCGCGCCGGCGCCAGGCTTCCACCGCACCGTGACATGGCCGACCACCTCGGCGTCACGGTCACCACCGTCACGCGCGCGTACACCGAAGCCGCGCGGCGCGGCCTCATCTCGGGCCACGTCGGCCGCGGCACGTTCATCCGCGGCCACGAGCTCGAGGGCGAATCGACCGGCGGCGGCCCGATCGATCTGAGCATCAACATCCTGATGCCGGACAAGGAGGTCGCCGCGCTCGAGCCCCGCATGTTTCAGCGCCGCGTGCTGTCCTGGACCGAGCTGCTTGGCTACGTCCCCACGCCGGGTCATCGCCGCCATCGTCAGGCGATGGCGGAGTGGCTTGCGATGACGGGCACGCCGGCATCGCCCGATCGCATCGTGCTGACGATGGGCGCGCAGCACGCGCTGCTGGTCGCGTTGATGGCAACGGTCAAGCCGGGCGACACGGTGCTCACCGAGGAGCTTACTTACTCGGGGATGAAAGACCTCGGCGCGCAGCTGCACGTGAAGTTTCGCGGCATCGCGATGGACGCCGAAGGGATGCGCGTCGACGCGCTCGAAGCGGCATGCCGCTCGACGAAAGCACGCATCCTCTACTGCATGCCGCGGCTGCAGAATCCGACATCGGCGGTGATGTCGGAGCGCCGGCGGCGGCAAGTGGCGGCGCTCGCCGAGAAATACCGCCTCACGGTCATCGAGGACGACGTGTACGGGTTCCTCTCGCCCGAACGCTCATCGCTGTCGGCGTTGATTCCGGACCGCACGATCTTCGCGACCAGCGTCTCCAAGAGTCTCTTTCCGGGCATACGGCTGGGCTGCGTCGTCGGATCACCGGCGATGGTCGAGAAGCTGACCGCGGCGGTGTGGACGACGACGATCTGCGTGCCGCCGATCAGCGGGGATCTGCTGTGCGGCTGGATGGAGGACGGCACCGCGGCGCGCATCCTCGAGTGGAAGCGTCACGAGGTGGCCGCGCGTCAGGGGATGGCGAAGCGGCTCCTCGACGGATACCGCGCGCAAACGCATCCGTCCAGCCCGCACATGTGGCTGCATCTGCCGGCGCGGTGGACGACCGACGCCTTCGCCGCGGAGATGCGCTCGCGCGGCGTGATCGTCAACGCGTCAACGGCGTTCAGCGTCGGCGATGAGGGCGCGCCGCGCGCGATCCGTCTGTGCCTCGGCACGCCGCGGACCCGAGCAGGACTGGAACAGGCTCTGGCACGCATCGCCGAGGCGCTGGCCGGCAGAACAATGGCGGCGCGTGCGGTCGTCTGAACCACGGTGGTTCGAGGGTTTGGTGGTTCGAAGGTTCGGGGTTCGTCAGGTTCGGGGTTCGCGTGGTTCGTCGTTCGACCGTCGCTTACGCTGTCGCGGTTCGGGCGGTCTCGCGTTTTTCAGATAGGCCTTCCACGCAATCGCGGCGCCGCGCGCCCGGGCGGCGACTCGCAGAAGTGGTTGGATCTCCTGCGGCGCGAAGTGCTTCCGATCGACTCCATCGCCCAGGTGCGCCGCAGTCTCCGTAATCGACGACGCGATAGCCACATCGAGAAACGGGCGGATCTGAGGAGGACGGTGCGGGTGACCGTGCCGGTTTCAATCAGCCTGTAGACACCGAGCTTGAGTTCACTTTCTGCAACGCTCCGAGGGGACCGACGTTGCAGAAATTACCGCAGCGCCTCTGCGAGGCGGTGGAGAAACAAGCCGACGTCCGTCACGACGCCGACCGTCTGCATCGATCCGCGATCGCTCAGCTTCGTGACGACCGCCGGATTGATGTCCACACAGACGACGCGGACCCAGGAGGGCAGCATATTGCCGACGCCGATGCTGTGCAGCATCGACGAGAGCATCAGCACGAGCTGCACGTTGTTCGACAGCACCTCGGCGTAGCGCTCCTGCGCGGCGATCAGATCCATCACGGTGTCGGGCAGCGGCCCATCGTCGCGGATGCTGCCCGCCAGCACGTAGTCGACGCCGTGCTGCACGCATTCGTACATCACGCCCGACGTCAACACGCCGCTCGCCACGGCCGCACGAATGCCGCCGGCGCGGTTGATCGTGTTGATCGCCGCCATGTGGTTGCGGTGGCCCTGTTCGACGGGCGCGCCCGCGGCGAGATCGATGCCGAGCGAGGTTCCGGACAGCGCGAACTCGACGTCGTGAACGGCGAGCGCGTTGCCGGCGAGCACGGCATGGACGTAGCCGCCGCGAATCAGCTCGGAAAAGTGCTCGACGCCACCGGTGTGCACGACGACAGGACCGGCGACCACGGCGATGCGGCCGCCGCTCTTCTTCGCCTCGCGCATCATCGCCGCGATGCGCGCGACGCTCCCCTCGACGCGCCGCTCGGAGGACACGTCGTTGCTCATGAACGCGAAGCCGAGACGGTCGCGCTCGCGGAACTCCGGCGTCACGCGAATGCCCTCGTGGCCGCAGACGATCGACTCGCCGGCCTTCACGTCGCGCAGCTTGCGGCAGACCGGCCGGCCGTCGTTGACGATGATGACCGCGTCCATGCGCTGCTTCTCGACCTCGCGCCAGCGGCCGCCGACACGCACGTGCGTGCGGTGGTTCGTCGTCGAGTAGAAGTCGTCGGGGACGCAGCGGTCCTTCTCCGCCGGCTTGACCAGCGCGTCGCGCTCGCGGATGGGATGGCATCCCCACGTCGTCAACGCCTGCAGCAGCTCATCCAGCTGATGCGCCTCCGTGGCGCTGATGCGCATTTCGATACGGGACGGGTCGTCGTTGGTCCGCCCGATGTCGAACTTCAGGATTTCGTACTGCGCCTTGAATTCGATGATCTTGTCGAAGATTGCCGATAGATGGCCGGAGTCAATCAGATGTCCTTCGGCCTCTATCGTGTCGCTCGCCGCCATGGCTGGTCATTGTATCGGTACGGTTCGTGCTGTAGCGCGGCACATGGCCAGACGAGCAGTTGTCCGACTCGGCGTTCCCGCGCTCATCGTCGCCGCGCTTGCGGTCGTCGCGTTGTGGCGGGTTGGTCCGCCGCCGCAGCAGAGCGCGAACGCGGCGGCCACGTCGACGGGGACGACAGGAGTGAGCCCGGCGAAGGCCATCACCGAGCCGGTGAAGACGCTCGCGGAGCTGGTGGCGAACAACGCCGTCGGACGAGAAGCGTCGCTCGAGCACGTGAGGATTCGCGAGCGCGTCGGCGATCGTTTTTACTGGATTGGATCCGGGGACGAGCGGCCGGTGTTCGCCGTGCTCGATCCGGACGTGAAGCGGACCACCGCGACCAGCCTGCGTGCCGGGGCGCGCGTCACGCTGATTGGCATCGTGCGTCCAGTGCCGACGGCAGACCAGGCGCAGCAGCAGTGGCATCTGCCCCCGCCGGTTGCCACGGTGATCGCGGATTCAGGAACGTACCTGCACGTCACGGAAATCCGCCAGTAGGCAAGTGCGAGGTGCACGTCTGAACCGTCGCACCATCGGACGCACTTTCGCACGAATCGCACCTTCACACCCTCGCACTCTGAATCACGTCCGAATCACTTCCCATCGGGCACGAACTTGTAGCCGACGCCGCGGACGGTCTGAAGAAAGCGCGGAGCGTCCGGCTTGTCCTCGAGGTACCTGCGCAGGCGGACGATGAAGTTGTCGATCGCGCGAGTGTCGGTCGCCTCGTGCAGTCCCCAGACGTTTTCGAGCAGCGCGCCGCGCGAGACCGGCTGGCCGGCGTGCGTCACCAGGTAGCGCAGCAAGTCACACTCCATCTGCGTGAGCTGGTACGACTTGCCGCGCGCCTGCACCTGCATCGCCGTGAAGTCGAGCGTGCGATCGGCAAACGTATACACGTCGCGCGGAGGCGGCTCGTTCCACCTGCGCCGGCGAAGAAGGCCATTGATCCGCGCGAGCAGAATCGCCAGCTCGAACGGCTTCGGCAGGTAGTCGTCGGCGCCCGCTTCGAAGCCGCGCAGCACATCCTCGGGACGGCCGCGTGCGGTCAGCATCAGGATCGGCACGTACTGTCCCGCGGAGCGGAGCGCGGACGCGACGAAGAAGCCGTCGCGTCCCGGCAGCATTACGTCGAGCACGACGACGTCGAACGCCTGGCGATCGTCCAGGATGAGCGCGAGCGCCTGCTCACCGTCGGTGGCGATGGTCACCTCATGATCTTCCGCCTGCAGGTTGAAGCGGAGTCCGTCCGCGATGTGCTGCTCGTCTTCGACGACGAGAATACGGCTCATGAAGCGAGGCGGGGAAGTTCGAGCGTGAACGTCGCGCCGCGGCCTTCGCCTTCGCTCTGAGCGAAGACGCGGCCGCCGTGCGCGTGCGCGATCGAGCGGACGATGTAGAGGCCGAGGCCCGTGCCCTTGACCTGCTTGAACCCGCGCGTCTGCACGCGATAGAAGCGGCGGAAGATGCGCTTCAGCTGCTTGCGCGGGATGCCGACGCCGCGATCCTGCACGCGCACCCAGACGCTGTCGGGCGACGGCGCCGCGACGGCGACGGTGATGCGGACGACGTCGGGCCCGCGTCATGCGCCTCGAGGACGATCGCGTTGCCCGGAAGGTGGTGCCGGGAGAGCGCGAGGTCCACGCATTCACGCGCCAGGGCCGACATGTCCACCGGCGCCCGCGCAATCACCTTCGGCTTCTGGCTGGCGGCGCCCGCCTTCAGCACCTGATCGACGGTGCGGTGCAGGCGGTCGGCGTCGGCGAGCATCACGTCATAGAACCCGCGCCGCTGCTCGTCGCTGAGCGCGCGCGACTGCAGCGTCTCGAGATACAGACGAATCGACGCGATGGGCGTCTTCAGCTCGTGGGTGACGGCGTTGATGAAGGTGTCGTGTTCCTCGTTCCGGCGGATTTCCAGGACGAGGAACACGGTGTAGATGATGAGGCCCGCGATGATCAGGCCGAAGGTGATGATGCCGAAGACGAGGACGCGGATCCCGGTGCTCTTCGCCGTGATGACGATCCAGCCGATGTTGAGCGAGATCGCCGCGCCGACGAGCAGGACGCACAGGGCGACGAAGAACGCGATCGCCTTCTGGCGCCGGGTCACTACGTCATTCTAGGCGACAGCCTCCTCGGCGGGCATGACCTGATGCTCGGTCGTCACGACGTGTGCGATCTTGGCCACCTTGATGTCCCAGGCGAGGCCGAGGCGCCGCAGCGTGCTGATGCCGATCCAGTTCAGATCGAGCTCGTACCACGCCAGGCCGTGGCGCGCCGACACCGGGTGCGCGTGGTGGTTGTTGTGCCACCCCTCGCCGAACGTGATGAGCGCCACCCACCAGTTGTTCGTCGAGTCGTCACGCGTCCCGAAGCGGCGCGAGCCCCAGAGGTGCGTCGCCGAGTTCACCAGCCAGGTGGAGTGGAGACCGAAGGTCGTGCGGAAAAAGATGCCCCAGAGGACGTAGGGAATGCCGCCGAAGGCGAGCAGGCCGAGGCCGACGATCACATTGGAGACCCAGTGCCAGTTGGAGAGGAACACCTGCACGCGATCGCGGCAGAGGTCCGGGCAGTATTTCGAGAGCACCGCGGCGTCATGATGCAGCCCCTCGCCGGTCAGGATCCATCCCATGTGCGCCCACCACGTCCCCTCGCGCGGCGTGTGCGGATCGCCTTCCCGATCGGACTTCTGATGGTGGATGCGGTGCGTCGCCACCCAGAAGATCGGTCCGCCCTCGAGCGCGAGCGTGCCGCAGAAGGTGAGGAAGTACTCGACCCACTTGTAGGTCTTGTAGCCGCGATGCGTGAGCAGCCGGTGATACGCCATGCCGATGCCGAGCATGCCGCCGACGAAGTACAAGATCAGCGCCGCCAGCAGCGCGCCCTTCGTCACGAAAAACAGCGCGGCCACCGCACCGATATGAAAGGCGGTCATCGCGATCGCGGTAATCCCGTTCAAGCCCTTCTGATACTTGCGCCCGTACATCAACGTCGGCTGCACCACGGAAATCGTTCCTCCAGTAAGTAGTTTCGGAAAAAGACTGGGGCACGATAGCAGTCCAGGCCGCCGCCGACTGTAATAGTTCTGTACTTTCGGTAATTTACTTGCTGAGCAGAGGATACGGATTGATCGGATCGCCCTTCCACCACGAGCGATCCGTGTCGAGACGTGCAATTGCGAAATGCAGATGCGGCGCGCTCGCGGATGCGTTGCCGGTGCTGCCGACATATCCGAGCAGCTGACCGCGATGCACCGGCTGGTGCTCCGCAATCCCTGACGCGTAGTGATCCAGGTGCGCGTAGTAATAGGAGAAGGTCTGCGTCGGATCGAACTCGTAAATCGTCAGCCCGCCCGCCTTGCTCGTAAACAGCTTCGCAATCGTCCCATCGTCCGCGGCCAGGACCTCGGTACCGCGCGGCGCCATGATGTCGATGGCGTCGTGCCGGCGGCCGACCGCGCGTGCGTCGTTGAACGTGTCCTGCAGCTGAGCGGGCTTCACGCCCTCGACAGGAATCTCCAGCGTGCGCTGCGTGAGCATGCCGACGGCCGCGGCCATCGACGGCGGCGCGGCTTCAATCGCCAGCGCGCGCGCTGGCGCGACGGCTGGAGCGTCCCTGCCGGTCGTCGCTACCGCGGCGGGGTCCGTTCGCGCCTCGGATCGCTGGGGGCGTTCGATGAGAAACGTCGCCACGAGCGCGCCCATGGCGAAGCTGACGCCAATCGTCGTGACCAGGCGACGCACGCGCTCGACTCTTCGCCGATCCACACGCCTCATTCGCGGAACACCACCTTGATTCCGGGCTTCACCCACTGAGCGACGCGGTCCGCGTCCCAGTTCGTCAGCCTCACGCAGCCGTGCGACTCGACGTGGCCGATCTTCGACGGCTCCGGCGTGCCGTGAATGCCGTAATGCGGCTTCGAGAGGTCGATCCAGACGATGCCGACGGGGTTGTTCGGACCCGGTTGCAGCGTGGCCTTGCGATCGCCGGGCGTCGCGTCCCAGAACAACTCGGGGTTGTAGTGGAACTTCGGATTGCGCTGCACGCCCGTCACTTTCCATGTGCCGATCGGCAGCGGATCGTGGGTGCTGCCGCTCGTCACGGGTGCGTGAAACAGAATCTGTCCCTTCGAATCTTCAATCGTCAGGGCGCTCGTGCTCTTCGTGACGACGACGGTGATGTCTGAGGCGTGTGGGGCGGGTTGGGCGGGTGAGGGTGCCGTGGCGACGTTCGGCACCATCAGGTGTTCGCCGGCTTTCTGGAAGGTCGCGCCGTGGTTGAGTTGCTGCAGCAGCTCCGGGCTGCTGTGAAAGCGTTCCGCAATCCCTTCGAGCGGATTGCGGTAGTTCAGCGCATCGAGGGCGGCTTGATCCGGAAGATTCGGCGGGATGTCGGGCGTGAACGGACCCGCGACATCCGCATCCGTGATCGTGTAATCGATCAGCGGTGGCACGTCGCCGAGCAGCGACACGTCTTCTTCATGCGACTGCTTGTAGGCAGCGAGCGCGCGCTCCAGATTCTTCCCGGGCTTCCCGTCGATCTCTCCAGGTGAGAAGCCGGCACGATCGAGAGCGATTTGCGTTGCGAGCACTTCGCTCACGACAGGCGCCGACGAGGTCGCGCCGATAGAAACGAGGCAGCAGAGCAGTGCA
>QHWQ01000425.1 GCA_003222635.1 Acidobacteriota bacterium
TGGGAACTCCAAACTGTCGGCAACGATCGGGTGTGCGTACGAGAATGCGTCGACCTGTGAACTCATGGGATACTGAAGGACATGGAAACGGTGCCGGTGAAACCCGAGCGACTGGCGCAACTCGAGGATCTCGCCCGTCGCCGCGGCAAGAGCACTGCCGACGCGCTTGACGATCTCCTTGTCGACTATCTCGAATGGGAGCGCGAGGACTATCAGGAAGCCGTCGAAGGCATCCGCCGAGGCTACGACGACGTGAAGGCCGGCCAGACCAGGCCCGCTGATCAATTCCTCGACGAGTTCGCGCGGAAGCATGGTCTTCCGCGTTGAGCTATCCGACCGAGCACAATCCGATATCGCCGCAATTTACGACTGGCTCCTCTCGCAACAGGCGGGAAACGCGGGTGAGCGCTGGTTTGTAGCCCTGAGAGAGGCCATCGCCTCGCTGTCGACGCTGCCCACACGCTGCCCCGTATCCCCTGAGAGCCAGGACTCGCCGGTCGAAGTCCGGCAACTCCTCTACGGACGAAAGCCACACGTCTACCGAATTCTTTTCACCATCGATCGTGATGTCGTGCAGGTACTCCACGTCAGGCATGGTCGCCGCCGGCCGCGACGCCAGGCCGTGAACAATCCGTGAACAATTTGCTCCCGAACACCAGGTATCAGCAGGGATCTCGTCCGAGCTAAACGCACGAAGAACCAACCAGATAGTCAACCTGCATCAACCTGTTAACCGGAGGGTTGCTGGTTCGAATCCAGCCTGAGGAGCCAATCTTTCAAGTACTTACGGCGACGAACGTTGTAAACAATTTCGCCCATTGAGCATCCGGTGCGAACCGGAGTGTTCTATTCGCGGAAGTCCATGATTGTAGATTGGTTAGGTGCTCGCGACCTTTCGTCGCGGCTACGCATTCGAAGACATGTTCGCCGAGTTATTCGACTGAATTCAGACTTCTGACGTCATCTATCGACCGGGAGGCGCTCGTTCGCGAAGACGGCATCAGGGTCCGTTTCGCCGAGTCGGCTCCGTTGAAGATCTCAGAACGCGCGGTCGTCGTCCCGTGCATTCATGTCCACCAGACGTTCCGACTAGATGGTGCATCGATGACGAGATGCGATGGTCACGGGGATTGCGCGACGGCGACATCGCGCCCAGGGCGCCAGGACGGGCGGTACGATTCGAAACGTCACGCCCTATAGGGAGCGCATCCATGACACCGCTCGACCCTCGGGCAGATCATTCCCGCCGAGTGCGAGCGAGCGACCCCTCATGCCACATAGGTAATCCGTCCATCAGACCGGATCAAGCGCACGCCGCCAGCGGGCTTTCTCCACCCGCATTTACGCAGCGACGCCACAATCACGTGCCTGCTGGTCAGATAGCACGCGAGACGGTCGCTGTGTGGAGGTCCGCAGGTCATAAACCTAACAGAACCCGAAGCCGCTCGCGGACATCGGTCCCTTCGTGTGACTCGTGATCGGACAAGCGATCGCAAGGCTCGCTTTCGTGTTGTAAGAGCGAGGGGACAGAATAAGGGCGGGCCGACGACCGCGCTGCTCGTGCCCGGCCTGCGGATCAAACGTCAGCCAGACCACGTCGCCGGCATCCGGAACGTAGACGCGCGCTACCACACCTCGTGGCCGAGGGGCGCGCCCCAATCGCTCTCACGGTGGCGGTTGCGCGTATTGATGCGACCCACAAGTTCGTCGAGCGAATATCGCGGGCGACTCGGCCGGATAACGATCGTTCCGTTGTCCACTGCTATGTCGACGGTATCGCCTTCGTCGAGTTGCGCTTCGCGCGCTACCGACTTGGGAAGCCGCAGGCCGAGGCTATTGCCCCATTTCGAGACTTGTGTGGTCGTCGCCATGTATCTACATTGAATATACATCGGCGCCGTCGCCCTGTCAAAAGGTGTGTGACATAGATTGCGACGTAACCCGTCAAATCCGGCTGCCCGATCGTGGCCCACTGGGGCACAAATCATTTTTGGAAATCTTATGGCCGGTTGGCGCGAGGCCGATATTCGTGTATTGACAGAATTCATTTGACGTCAATACACTTGGACCATGCCCGACGTCGCCAGTCGAAAGCGCGCTCCCCGTCGGGAAGAACGAGTCTCCCGCACCTATCGGCTGCCGCTGTCAAAGTTGCGAGCGGCGAAGCGCGCGCTCGGCGCAGCGACTGCGACGGAAACGATCGAGCGCGCGCTGGATCTCGCGGTCTTTCAGCGCGGACTCATCGACGGAACGCGGGCGATGCTCGGGATCGAGATCATGCGCCCAGACGCTGAACGGTGACTCGAGCGTCGCGCAAGTACCTTCTCGACACTCAACTCTTCATCAACGCCTTTCGCGATCCGGTTGTCAACCAGGAACTCCAACTGTTCCATCGCGCATTTGCGCCGTTTGAGCATTTCAGTGTGATCGTCGGCCAGGAGCTGCGGGCTGGCGTGCAACATCCCCAGGACAGGAAGGCATTAGAACGGAACGTCCTCAAGGTCTTTCAGCGAGCGAATCGAACAATCACGCCGTCGGCCGATGCGTGGCGCAGATCTGGGGATTTGCTCGCAGAAATGGCGAGACACGAAGGACTGGAAATTGCCCGCGCCTCGAAAGCGTTCGCGAATGACGTCCTGCTCGCGCTGTCGTGCCAAGAAGCCGGCTGTGTTCTCGTGACCGACAACGAACGGGATTTTCAACGGATTCGACGCTTTGTTCAGTTCGACTTCATGAAACCTTGGCCCGGCGGTCGGCTGTCCTGATTTCGTTCAACGCCAACGCGTGTTGCGGGATCAGCGGGTCACCTTCGGCAGCATTTTTTGAATTTCTTTCCGCTCCCGCATGGACAGGGCTCATTTCGGCCGACTTTCGCGGGCGCTCGGTACGGTTGGTCCGGTTCGATGAGTCGTCTTTCGTCGTCCCAATCCTCTTCCAAGGCATCGTTCGCGGAATTTTTCTCGAAGGCAAACCACCAGGATGTCGCGACCGCGACGTCATCAATGGGCGGGTGACGCGCTCGCAGGGCTTCGAGCA
>QHWQ01000062.1 GCA_003222635.1 Acidobacteriota bacterium
GCGGCCGCCTCGAGCTCCGCAACGCCTTCGGCCGCGCGTCCCATCTGGATCAATGACGCGCCGAGCAGGCGCCACGCGGGCGTGAAGTTCGGCATCATGTCCATGACATGGCGGCAGATGCCGATCGCCGCTTCGTAGTCGCCGGCCATGAACTGAATCCACGCGGCGCTCGTGCCGACCACGAGGCAGAGCGGATCGACCTCGCGGGCGAGCTCCGCTTCGCGCACGGCCTCCGACGACCGGCCAAGGCCGGCCAGCAGCAAGCCATACCAGCGGTGCGCGCAGTCGCTGCTCGGATTGAGCGCAATCGCCTGCGTGATGCGTTCTTCAGCCGCCTCCCAGTCCCAGTCGAGCATCGCGCGGATGTTGCCGACCGCGAGATGCGCGTGCGACAGATGCGGATCCAGCTGCAGCGCGCGCTCGGCGATCGGCCGCGCGCGCTCGAGCGCCTGCCGCGGCACCAGGTTGTAGTACTCCGCCCGCTGGGTGTGCGTCCGCGCGAGATCCGCGTGCGCCGCCGCGAAGTTCGGGTCCGTCGCGCACGCCTGCTCGAAGAACGTGATCGCCTGCGGGAACCCCTGGTCGCCCTGCAGGTTCCAGTAGTAGCGCCCCTTTAAATAGGTCTGATACGCCGCGGCATCATGTGACGGCTGCACCGGCTGCTCCGGCAGCAGCTCCACGGCGAGCGATCGCGCGATGCGCGCCGCCACTTCCGCCTGCACCGACAGTTGATCCGTTAGGTTCCGCTCGTACACATCCGTCCAGAGATGCGACTCGGTGGAGGTCTCCACGAGCTGCGCCGTGATGCGCACGCGGCCCTCCCGCCCCTCGACTCCGCCCGGGGCAAGCCGCACGCTCCCTTCGAGCAGATAGTCGGCGCGCAGCAACTCGCCGATCTCGCGAGCGCGCCGTGCGCTTCCCTTGAACGCTTGCGAGGAGGTGCGCGACAGCACGCCGATGCGGCCGCGGCCGAGCCGGCCAAGCTGCAGGATCATCTCCTCGGTGAAGCCGTCGCTGAAGTATTCCTGGCCCGGATCGCCGCTCAAGTTCTTGAACGGCATCACCGCGAGCCGCGCTGTGTAGTCGGGCGCGACAACCGGCATCGCGACAGTCGTTCCACCATTCAGCGATGCGATGAATCGATAGCCGCGCCGCGGCAGCGTCTCCACGAACCGCGGATTGTCCGCATCGTCTCCAAGCGCCGCGCGCAGCCGTTTCACCGCGGCGTTGAGACTGTGCTCGAAATCGACGAATGTCCCTTCCGGCCAGAGCCGCCGCGCGAGCTCCTCGCGGGTGACGACGTCACCGGGGTGCTCGAGCATCATGCGGAGGATCTCGAACGGCTGCTCCTGGAGACGGATGCGGTTCTTCCCTTTCCGCAGCTCGCGGGAGCGGACGTCGAGCTCGAAGGATTCGAAACGGAGTAGGCGTTCGGCGTCCATAGCGAATTATCTCCGGTGAACTTGCACCCTTGTCAGACAAACAATCGCAGGTCACCAACGTTTCACCTCGTGTCACCTCCAGTGCATTGAGGCACTTGCCGGCGAGACGCACAGTAGCGTCGTGCGAAACGCCATCACCTTTGCACTGGTCGCAACGCTTTCAAGTGTCGTGCAGGCCGCCGGGAAGAACACTCCGGCGCTTGCGCAGGATGTCCAGGTGCGCGTGTACGACACCGGGACGATGCCGGCGGCGGATCAGACGGTTGCTCTGCGTGCGGCGGCCGGGGTCCTGGCCGCCGCCGGCATCGACACGACCTGGATGCATTGTGGGTTAGACGCTGCGGCGGCCTGTAATGCGCCGCTCGAGGCTGGAGAACTGTCCGTTCGATTCGTCCGGCTGCCGGGGACGCCCTCGGCCAGCGGGCAGCTTCAGCTCGGATACTCCCTGGTAGACACCAGCACGCGCGAGGGAGAGCTGGCGACGATTTTCGTGGACCGCGTGGAATGGCTCGCCGGGAAGGCGGGTGCCGACAGCCTGGTGGTGCTCGGCTTTGCGGTCGCGCATGAAATAGGTCACCTGCTCCTCGGCACCAATGCGCACGGCAGCAGCGGCATCATGCGCGCGCTCTGGTCGCGCGGCGAGCTGCAGCATGCAAAAGTGAACGACTGGCTGTTTTCCCGCGACGAGGGCGCGCGGATGCGTGCGTCACTCCAGCGGCGGAACGGTCTAAGATTCACCGAGCGTGATGCGACTGGCTGCAGTGCTGCTCTCGGCGACGATCCTGACGCCTCAGCAGGATGCCGTCCAACCGCCGCCGCGGCCGCCCTTCGAGGAGTGGCTGCAGGGGGTGATCGATGAAGCGCGGGCGCGCGGCTACAGCGACGAGCTGATCGATTCGACGCTGACCGGCCTGACGCCCATCCAGCGTGTCGTCGAGCGCGACAGCTCGCAGGCCGAATTCACCATCAGCCTCGATCGGTACTTTGCGACGCGCATCACGCCGCGCGTCATCCGGCTCGGACGGCAGCACGCCATGGAAGAGCGGGCGCTGCTGCAACGGATCCGCGCGGAGTACGGCGTGCCGCCGGGCATCCTGCTCGCCATCTGGGGCCTCGAGTCGCATTACGGTGATTTCACCGGCGCCTATCCGGTGTTCCAGGCGCTCGCGACGCTCGCCTACGCACCGCGGCGCGCGGACTTCTTCCGCGGCGAGCTGTTCAAAGCGCTCTCGATTGTGCAGAGCGGGTTCATCGACGCCAAGACGATGACCGGGTCGTGGGCGGGTGCGATGGGCCAGCCGCAGTTCATGCCGTCGAGTTACCTGCAGAACGCCGTCGATTTCGACAACGACGGACTGCGCGACATCTGGCATTCGAAGGCCGACACGCTCGCGTCGATTGCGAGTTATCTGAAGAACGCGGGGTGGGAGCCAGGCCAGACGTGGGGACGCGAGGTGAAGGTCTCCGCCGCCGCGCGCGAGGCGATCGCTCGCATTCCGATGCGCGATGCGGGCTGCTCGGCCAAGCGGCTGATGACCGAGCGCCGGCCGCTCGACATCTGGCGCGAAGCGGGCGTGCGATTGAAATCGGGCGAGCCGCTGCCGGTCAGCGACATTCCCGCGAGCCTCGTTGATGTCGGTGGCCGCAGCTTTCTCGTCTATCCGAACTACGAGAAGATCCTCGACTACAATTGCGCGCATCTCTACGCGCTGAGCGTGGCGATGCTTGCGGATCGGCTGCAGTAGGTTGGTAGTTGGTAGTTGGTGGTTATGGGTTCTGGCTTCGTTGAGGCGCTGACCCGAGAAAGCCACCAATGATCAACGCGATCGGTTTGAGCCTTCGCGTCGTCGGATCGGCTTCAACTCCAAAGTTTTCAAGTGCCGTCGCGCCGAGCCGAAAGAGCGACCCGGCGGGCGCGAACACCACGGGACACGTCAGCGATTCTTCGAGCTCAGACACGTGCCGATCTCAGAGAGCCGATCTTCAGGAATAAACGTGTAGAACGCACCGGTGTCGACCCAGAACTTTTCCTGAAAGGACCGCGACGCGTCGCGCGGATTGGCGACGGTGACGTTCACCTGAAACATGCCCATCGAAGCGATTGTACCGTCAGGTCGCGGTCACAGTATTATCTTTTCCCCTCATTACCGGAACGAGAGGCGACGATGAAGACGTCTTCGCTGGTTATTGCAATTTCTGCAATCGGAGCGCTGTGCGCGATGCCGATGCGAGGAGCCGCGCAGAACGAGGGCTTCGTGCCGGTCACGGACGCCACGCTGGCGCATCCGGATCCGTCGGACTGGCTGCACATCAGCCGCACGTATGACGAGCATCGCTTCAGCCCGCTGAAACAGATCACCAAGGGCAACGTCGCGCAGCTGCGCATGGTCTGGTCGCGCGGGCTGCCCGTCGGCACGCAGGAATCGACGCCCATCGTCTACCGCGGCGTGATGTACGTGATCGCGCCCGGCGCGCGCGTGCAGGCGCTCGACGCGACGAGCGGCGACCTGCTGTGGGAATACCGCCGCGACTACCCCGCCGGCGTGCAGCCGCTCGCCGCGCGCAGCAAGAACCTCGGCATCTACGAGGACATGATCTATTTCGGCGCGCCGGATGGGTATCTGGTCGCGATCGACGCGCAGACGGGCAAGCAGCGGTGGCAGACGAAGGTCGACAACGGGCAGATGACCGCCGGCGGCCTGCTCGTCGCCGACGGCAAGGTGATCTCGAACCGTACGTGCGATCAGGGGAAGCGCGAGTTCTGCTTCATCGCCGCGCACGACGCGAAGACCGGCAAAGAGGTGTGGAAGTTCTACGTCACCGCCGCGCCCGGCGAGCCTGGCGGCGACACGTGGGGGAAGCTCCCCGTCGAGCAACGCGCCGCGGGGCCGTGGGGACTTCCCGGTTCCTACGATCCGGTTCGCAAGATCGTCTACTGGGGCGTCGCCAATCCCAATCCATATACACGCTTCAAGCGCCACGGCAGCTACGACGCGGTCTCGAATATCTCGCCGTCGGAGCTCTATAGCAATTCGACGCTGGCGCTCGACGTCACCACCGGCAGGCTGGTGTGGTACTTCCAGGAGCTGCCGAGCGACGACTGGGATGCGGATCACAACCACGAGCGCATCCTGATTCACACACGCGTCAACCCCGACCCGCGGTTCGTGAAATGGATCAATCCCGCGATCGCGCGCGGCAGCGAGCAGGACATCATCGTCACGGTCGACGAGGGCGGCGGCATGTTCGCCGTCGCGCAGCAGACCGGGCAGTTCCTCTGGGCGCGGCCGTTCCCCTACGACGATCCGAACGTCAACCTGCGCGTCGTCGACGTGAAGACCGGGCAGACCGGCGTCAATCCCGACAAGCTGTTCAAGAAGGATGGCGACACGATCGTCGGCTGCTATCACAACACGCGCGGGCTCTGGCAGATTGCGTACGACCCGGACACGAATGCGGTTTACATTCCCTTCCACGATCAGTGCCTGCAGATGCAGGCGGCCAACGCGAATCCGACCGGCTACGGCCCGCGCACGGGGGTGCTGCGTCCGGGCGCGGACCCGAAGAACTACATGGGCATCGCGAAAGTCGATGTCGCCACCGGCGAGATGAAAGTGATCTACTCGCAGCCGCAGCCGGCCAACGGCTCCGCGCTGGCGACCGCAAGCGGTCTCGTGTTCTTCGGCGATCTGAATCGACGGCTCCGCGCGATCGATGCGGAGAGCGGCAAGGTGCTGTGGGAGACGATCGTCGGCGGGATGATCATGAACAGCACGATCACCTACGCGGTCAACGGCAAGCAGTATGTAATGGTGTTCACCGGCGGCGGCCAGTCGGTGACCGCGGGACCGCTCGCCGTCGCG
>QHWQ01000336.1 GCA_003222635.1 Acidobacteriota bacterium
GAAAGACGATGCGATAAAGACGCCCAAAGCGAAACAAACCCGCTCCGATGCTTTGGGCGAATAAACCGGCGAGCATTGAAACTACTGCTGCAACCCAAGTGTGTAGGCTACCTGAACGCGCGGCAACGACGAGGAATCGGACGGTCGCACCGCGTGTTGCATGTCGATCCAGACCGCAGGACTCGCATTGACGTTGGGATGCGTCGTCGTGAGATACCGAAGGATGACGCGCCGCCGGCGATTGAAAACTGAGATGCCGTATTCGCGGTTGTGCCAATACCTTTGTTGTTGCTGGGATGTCGGTCGTGTTCTCAATCTCGCCGCGTTCGTTCAGGAGCAGCGTTTCGGTGCCCGTAAACACCTTGAACTCTAGGTTCGTGAAGTTAGTGACAGTGGTGTTTTCCAGCGTAACGGTGGTCAGGTAAAGGTTGACGACCGGCGTGTTATGCCAGTTGACGACGACGTCTCCGAAAACAGCGTCCTGCGCCGAAATTCCGACGCGCTCATGGACCACGGCCCTCCGCGTTAACTGTTAGACGACCCTTGCGTATCGGGCGTACAGTCCGCTTCCGAGACTCTCTACACTCGGATCTTTAACGTGGGTTACCAGGCTACGGAGGCTTTTGATCCACAAAGAACGCGAGGATCACGAAGATTTTACCTTCGCGTTCTTCGCGACCTTCGTGGCTGAGGCTCTTTCCAGCACCCTTCGTATCTCCGCGACCAGCGCGTCGGGCGGGCAGGGCTTCGGGACGAACCAGTCGCAGCCGGCGCGGGTGGCGCGCTGCAGCTCGCCGGATCCATCGTGCGCGGTGAGCGCGACGACGGGAATGTGCGCGGTACGCTCGTCGGACTTGAGGCGGCGCGTTGCTTCCCAGCCGTCGAGAACCGGCAGGCTGAGATCCATCAGCACGACATCGGGGAAATGTTCCGCGGTGTGCGTGACCGCATCCGCGCCATTGCCGACTTCAATCACGTCGAAGCCCGAGAGCACGAGCTGCTGCGCGTACATCCGGCGCAGCTCCGACTGGTCTTCGACGAGCAGAATCAGCGGCTTGGCGCGATTCATCGATCGATTATCACACGTGGTTGGTGGTTAGTGGTTTGTGGTTGGTGGTGAAGGGGAGCATGAGCTCGACCACACGAACCTCGAACCGCGAACCCACCACTGACCACCAACCACCAACTACCAACCAGGTGATAGTATCCCGCGTCACATGACCACATTGGAGGAGACCCCCATCCCTGCGGCCGATCGCGGGGCGGCAGCCGCGTGGCTGCCCGCGCTGCTGCTGCTCTTCATCGGTTCCGGCTGCGCCGCGCTCATCTACGAAGTCGTCTGGTTCCAGCTTCTGCAGTTGTCAATCGGCTCGGCATCGGCGCGTTCGGCATCCTCGTGCTCTACGCCGTCCCATTTCTGGGCGGCATTTATACGGCGTGGGCGGGCACGGGCATGACCAGCCTGATCCTGCGCGCGCTGGTCGCCAGCATCTGTCTGCTGCCGCCGACGCTGCTGATGGGCGGCACGCTGCCGGTCGTGGCGCGCGGCGTCGAGGCGACGCCGAACGGCGTCTCGTGGCTCGGCTTCTTCTACGGCGGCAACCTCGTGGGCGCGGTCGCGGGAAGTCTCCTCGCGGGTTTCTATCTGCTTCGCCTCTACGACATGCCGACCGCCACCTTTGCCGCAGTCGCGTTGAACGTGACCGTGGCGCTGATTGCGCTGTTCGTGGCCGGGCGCATCGAGCATCAGCCCGCGCCGATCGCCGCCGTGCCCGCGTCGCGCGGCGGCAATGGCATCGTCTACGTCGCCATCGCGTTGTCGGGGATGACGGCGCTCGGCGCCGAAGTGATCTGGACGCGCCTGCTGTCGCTGCTCTTCGGCGCGACGACATACACGTTCTCGCTGATCCTCGCCGTGTTTCTCGCGGGGCTCGGCATCGGCAGCTCGATCGGCTCGGCGATTGCGCGGCGCTGGCCGCATTCGCGCCTCCCGCTGGGCCTCTGCCAGCTGCTGCTGTGCGCCGCCATCGCGTGGGCGGCGCATACGGGCATGGAGTCGATGCCGTACTGGCCGATCAATCCATCGATTGGCAAGAGCGCCGTCTACATGTTCGATCTCGACTTGCTGCGCGCCTTCTGGGTCGTGCTGCCCGCGTCGATTCTCTGGGGCGCCAGCTTCCCGCTGGCGATCGGCGCCGCCGCGCGCGAAGGCGAGGACGCAGGCCGTCTGGTCGGCGGCATCTACGCGGCGAACACGGTCGGCGCCATCATCGGCGCGCTGGTCACGAGCCTCGTGCTCGTGGCCGCCGTCGGCAGCCAGAAAGGGCAGCAGGTCCTCATCGCGGTGTCAGCCGTCTCCGCGTTGTTGATGCTGACGACGGCCTACAAGCGCGGTGCGATGCCGTTCATCGCGACCATCCTCGCGGGCGCCGCCGCGGGCTTGCTGATCCGCACGGTGCCGCCGCTGCCCGGCATCCTCGTCGCCTATGGACGCTACACGGCGACGTGGGTGGGCATCAACGAAATCATCTATTCGGGTGAAGGGGTCACCGCCTCCGTCGCTGTCTCGAGAACGCCCGCGGGCGTGCTGAACTATCACAATGCCGGCAAGGTGCAGGCGTCGAGCGAGCCGCAGGACATGCGCCTGCAGCGCATGCTCGGCCACCTGACGACGCTCGTGCCCGACACTCCGCAGAAGGTGGTCGTCATTGGCTGCGGCGCCGGCGTCACGGCGGGCGCCGTCTCCGTCGATCCGGCGGTCAAGAGCGAGACAATTGCCGAAATCGAGCCGCTCGTCCCGCGCGTCGTCTCGCAATACTTCTCCGACTACAACTTCAACGTCGTCAACAACCCGAAGGTCACCGTCCATCTCGATGACGCGCGGCACTACCTGCTGACCACGAAGGAGAAGTTCGACGCGATTACGTCGGACCCGCTTGACCCCTGGGTCCGCGGCGCGGCGACGCTCTACACGCGCGAGTTCTTCGAGGTCGCGAAGTCGCATCTCAATCCGGGCGGCGTCGTCACGCTGTTCGTGCAGCTCTATGAGAGCAACGACGCGGCGGTGAAGAGCGAGGTCGCCACGTTCCTCGACGCGTTTCCCGGCGGGATGGTGTTCGCCAACACGTCGAACGGTCTCGGCTACGACCTCGTGCTGCTCGGTCAGGTCGATCCGAAGCCGATCGACATCGATCGCGTCGAAGCGCGCCTGCGCGACAAGGCCAATGCGCCGATTGCCAATTCACTGGCGCAGATCGGCATCCACTCAGCGGTCGATCTATTCGGCAACTATGCGGGACACGTCGCCGACATGCAGGGATGGCTCAAAGGCGCGCAGCTGAATCACGACAGCAACCTGCGCCTGCAGTTCCTGGCGGGCCTCGGGCTGAACCTGTATCAGAGCGATGCGATCTACCGGAACATGATCAAGGAGAGCCGGTATCCGGAGGGACTCTTCACTGGATCGCCGGCTACGCTCGCTGCCCTTCGCTCGGCCGTCAATCAGACGCTGGGACGCTGAACTGGTTAGTGGTTAGTGGTTTGTGGTTGGTGGTGCCGGTTCTTGGTTCGAGGTTCGACGTGCCGGACGCGTACGACGCGCTTTACGCGGACATGATTCAGCACGGCGATGCGGCGTTCACTCTTCAGCATGTCGTCGATGCGCATGCGGCGCAAACCGCGACAGAACATTCGAAGCCAATCGCCATCGTTTTTGCGCTTGTGGGTCTCTATCTCCACGTCGAGAAAGACTACACGGGACGGCAGATCCAACAGATCCACATGCGCATGGGGCGCCACAAGCAGCAGTGGCCGCACCTTCACCTTCCTGTGAACCGCGGCGCGATGACGCCTGAGACTGTGTTGTCAGCCGCACCCGGCGAGCCACGCGACGCCGCGATTGATGCCTGGTGCGCCTCGGTGTGGGAAGCCTTCACTGAGAGCCACGACACAATCGCCAATCTCGTACGCGAGTACGGTCAGTCCCAGTCCTTATCAAGGGGCTGAAGCGACTCAATCAATCCGTTCAACATGCGGCCGATGCGATCGACTCGTTCGACGATTGTTCCGTGATCTGCGGCCTTGATGTAAGACAGGCGCCGCGCGAGCTCCAATTGCACATCGACTTCTGCTTGCGATTCAAGCGTGCGCCGGCCGCCTTCGCCGATATTCGACGGAATCGAAATCGCCGCTCTGCGCAGCTGCGCGGTCAGGCCGAATCGTTCGTCTGCGGGGAAGTTGCGCGAGAGGCGATAGACGTCTTCGACAAGCAGCATCGCCTCTTGCCACACCTCGAGATCGCGGAAGGAATTGGTTGCTGGCATGGCCAGCCGGTTCATCAAAGTGAATGCCGGCTGGAATTTCTAATGAATTCCTGATCGCGTATGACGGATGGGAACGCGCTACCCAGAATCGCGCGAGCACCAACGAACCGTTAGAACGAATGAACCCCACCACTGACCACCAACCACTGACCACCAACTACTAACCACCAACCACTAAACCACTAACCTCAAACCACCGTCCCGGGCGGAATGATGCCGCCCTTCGGCACGACGACGATACCGCCGCGAATGTACCAGCCATCGCCGTCCGCGTGCTCGACGTTGCGCTCGTTGACGAGCCGCGCGCCGTCGCCGACGCGCGCGTTCTTGTCGATGATCGTCCGGTTCAGCGCGACGTCGCGCCCGAGGCCGAGCGCGGGCACGCCGTCCGGCGGACGCCCGTCTTCATAGAAGTCGGCGCCGAGCAGCACGGATTGCGCGATCTTCGCGCCAGACTGCATGTGCGTGCGGATGCCGACGACGCTCTCGTCGATCTCGCAGCGATCGAGGAAGCAGCCGTCGGTGACGATCGAGTCGCGTACGTGACAGTCGGTCAGCCGCGTCCCCGGCAGGTGCCGCTGATGCGTGTAGATCGGGCAGCTCGGATCCCAGAAGCGGAACGGCGCAAGCGAGCGGCCGAGCATGACGTTCGCGTCGTAGAACGATTCGATCGTTCCCACATCCGCCCAGTAGCCGCGGTACATGTACGGCTTGACTCTGTACTTGGTCAATGCATGCGGAATCAGCTCGCGGCCGAAATCGAGCCCCGGCTCGCGCTCGAGCATTTCGAGCAGGATGTCGCGTGAGAAGACATAGATGCCCATCGATGCCATGAACGGCTGCTCATCCGTGTGGCGCGCGAAGCTGGCGCCGGGCGGAATGCTCCGGCCGATCTCCTTCAGGCGGTCGGATTTGGGCTTTTCCTCGAAGGCGACGATGCTTCCGCCGGCGTCGAAGCGGAAGATGCCCATCTGTGTCGCGGTGACGGGATCGACGGGCTGCGCGGCAATGGTGATGTCGGCGCGCTGATCCTCGTGCGCGTTGACGAGCTGATCGTAGTTCATCCGGTAGAGATGATCGCCCGCGAGGATGAGGTAATGCTTCGCCTCGTGCTGCGCGAAGTGCCGCGCCGCCTGACGCACGGCGTCCGCGGTTCCCTGAAACCAGTTCGGGTTGTCCGGTGTCTGCTCAGCGGCGAGGATCTCGACAAAGCCCTGCGAGAAGCCGTCGAGCCGATACGTCAGCGAAATGTGACGATTGAGCGACGCGGAATTGAACTGCGTCAGGACGTAGATGCGCCGGATGTCCGCGTGCAGGCAATTACTGACAGGAACGTCGATGAGACGGTACTTGCCGCCGATCGGCACCGCGGGCTTGGATCGCGGCGCGGTCAGCGGAAATAGACGAGACCCCTGGCCTCCGCCGAGGATGATCGCAAGCGTGTCAGCGGCCATGAACATGGCGGCAAGTGCAAATCGGCGGCCGGTTAATCTTCCGAGCGCGGCAGTCGAATCGTAAACGTGGCACCCGTGCCGGGCCCTTCGCTTTTTGCCGTAAGGCGGCCATCGTGCAGCTCGATCAGCCGCCTGGCGAGCGTCAGCCCGATGCCGAGGCCGTCGCGCGGCTGGCCGGTAGAGTCTTCGCCCTGCATGAACATGTCGAAGATGTTGGGCAGCGCCGACGGCGCGATGCCGACGCCGGTGTCGCCCACGCTGATGATGACTTCGCCCTCCGCCACCGCCGCGCGCAGCGTGATGCGTCCGCCGCGCGGCGTGTACTTCACGGCGTTGTTCAGCAGGTTCGAGATCGCCTGCGCCAGGCGCGTGAAGTCCACGTGTACCCAGACGGATTCGCGCGGGATGTCCACGGTCAGAATCTGACCGGCGACCGCGATCAGCGGCTGCGTCGTCTCGATCGCGCTCTGCAGCACCAGGCGGAGGTCGATCCGCTCGCGGCGCAAATCGATCTTGTTGCGCGTGATGCGCGAGACGTCGAGCAGGTCGTCCGTCAATCGCACGAGGTGAAAGAGCTGCCGCTCCATGATGGCGTAGGCGCGGCCGGCGACGAGCGGATCGCCGCCCGAGCGGCGCAGCTCGTCGAGCGCGTTGCGCAAGGGCACGAGCGGGTTGCGCAGCTCGTGGGAGAGGGAGCCGAGGAATTCGTCCTTGCGCCGGTCGGCCTCGCGCAGCATCCGCTCCGCGCGGCGCTGCTCGGTGAGGTCCACGCAGACGCTGACGCAGCCGATGGCGGCGCCGTCGGCGTCGTAGATCGGCTCGACGTCGTTCTGGATGTAGCGGACCGTGCGGTCGGCGCGCAGGATTTCGATGTCGTTTCTGATGGCCGTCTTGTGCGCGATCGCGTACTGCATCGGCAGCTCGCGTTCGGGAACGTCCTGCCCGTTGATCTGAATGCGGTACTTCGGCAACTGGCCTGCCGGCGGCGTCAACGAGATGTTGGCGTCCGCCGGCACGCCGAGCAGCTCGGCGAGCGCTTCATTGGCCGAGATGTTGCGGCACTGGGCGTCGTGCGCGATCGCGATCGGCACCGGCGCGCGCGCGATCAGCCCCTCGAGCCGGCGCAGGCGATTGCGCAGCTCGTCGGCGCTCGCACCGCTGGCGGATCCGAAGAATTCGAAGGAAATGGCCATTCAGGCGGGCTGCAACCAGCGATTTTAACGCGGTTGTTGCACCCGTGAGATCCGATCGTATGCGCGTGGATATACCACGGCGGATCACGCAGAAGGAGCCTACGACGTGCCGGCGCCACCGCGCGACCGCCGGCAACCGGTGATCAGAACGTCACGCCGAACTGCACTTGATACGCGCGCAGCGTCACGAAGTGCGTGCCGCTGAAGGTCGACAGGAAGTTGTAGAGCGCAACCTTGTTCGTCAGGTTGACGACGCTGAACCGGACGCGCAGTTTTGCGCGGCTCGTGCTCAGGACGTTGTCCACCCCGATGCCGATGTCGAACAGATGCCGCGGCGCAATTCGCGGCGGATTGTTCACGTCGTCCTCGGTGCCGTCGGCTGGAATGACGATGCGCTCCGCCCCGCGTGCGTCGCCACTCGGGCACGACGCGATGGGGGAATCCGGCGTCGCGACAGTTCCGCCGCAGAACAGCCCGATGGCCGCCTGCTGATCCGCCGCGAGCGTCAGCGCCGTCGCGTAATCCGGGACCGAGCCCGCCACCAACCCCGAGTCGTAGCGCCACGCGAGCGCGCCCCACGCGCCCATCGACTTCAGGAACTGATATTGGACGTTTGTCGTCTGCTGGAACTTCTGATCGTGATCGATGCGGAAGTCACCCCCGGCTTCCTCGACGAGGATGCCGCCGGTTCCAGGCGGCGAGAAGATCGCATTCGTGTGGCCGAGCACGGTGAACGCCGTGAAGCCGCCGTGCTGCACGAGATTGATTCGTCCGGTCAGCCCATACAGCTTCGAGTGATCCCACGAGATCGGGAACGCAATCGGCGTATCGAACAGCACGCCGAAGTCGTATGCGTTCTTCGTCTTCTTGTAGAAGTAACCGACGTCGACGACCACCCAGCTGCCGAGCGCCTGCTGGATGCCGCCTTCGAACTGGTCGCGCGTTCCAGGTGGGACGGGCACGCCTTCGGTGCCGAAAACCGCGGCGTCGGCGCTGCTCGCCAGCAGCAGGGTTTCGTTATACGGCGTCTCGAGCGTCCGGCCGTACGAGGCACGCAGCACGGTTCTTGGGCCCGGGATCGTGAACGACGCGCCGAGTCGCGGCCCGAACAACGATTTGCTGACGAGGCCATCGTAATGATCCACGCGGACGCCCGCCATGAAGCTCGCGTTGCCCGCCCGGATGTCGTCCTGGACGTAAAACGCCTGATCCTTGATCGTGCCGTCATCCGCGAAGTGGAACACGCGGCCGCCGCGCGTGAGATCGAACGCGCGCAGCGCAGGAATGAAATCGGCAGTGCCGGGTCTATTGACGTCCGGATCAGTGAGGCCCAGCGTGAAATCTTCGTTCA
>QHWQ01000337.1 GCA_003222635.1 Acidobacteriota bacterium
ATCATCGCGGGCGCCAACGCGCTGGTGTTCGAGACCGCGTATGGGCGCCGCGCCGCGGCGCTGCCGGCGGGCGAGGACACGCCGACGTCGTTGAAGATCATTGCGGCCGTGTCGCTCATCTCCTGGGCGGGAGTATTGTGGGCGGGCCGTATGCTCCCGTTTCTGGGGGCAGGAGTCGGCGCCGGGCTTTAGAGTTAGACTTTCCGCCTATGAGGAAAGTCATCGCGCGCCTGACGGCGGCATCCGTGGTCGCCGCTCTCGTTTCGGTCCTCCCGCTATCCGCACAACAGCAGCGGCAGCAGCAACAGCAGAATGTGCCGACGCCGCGCACGGCTGACGGCCATCCCGACCTCTCCGGCTTCTGGGGCGGCGGGGGTGGCGGTGGCGGCGGCGACAAGCCCGACGAGAAGGGCAACCTCACCGTGCTCTTCAAGCAGCGCCCGTGCTCGCAGCAGCAGAGGGATCTCGGCAACTGCGAGCAGGCGGTCAACTTCGAGCGCGACTCGGGTTTCGACCAGCGCCTGGAGCCGATTCCGATCTACAAGCCGGAATTGTGGGATCGCGTGCAGTACCTCGATCGCGAGGGCATCAAGGAAGATCCGACGTTCCACTGCAAGCCCGCCGGTGTGCCGCGCATGGGGCCGCCCGCCAAGATTGTGCAGACGGCAACCGAGTTGATCTTCCTCTACGCGCAGGGGAACGTCTTCCGCGTCATCCCCATCGACGGCCGTCCGCACGATCCGATCAAGTCGCAGGACACGACGTGGTATGGCGACGCGGTCGGCAAGTGGGACGGCGACACGATGGTCATCGACATCGTCGGCTTCAACGACGAGAGCTGGCTCGGGTGGCCCGGCTGGTTCCACAGCAACAACATGCACGTCATCGAGAAGTACACGCGCGACGGCAATGCGCTGACGTGGCAGGCGACGGTCGAGGATGCGGACGTACTGGTGCAGCCGTTCGTGATGCGGCCGCGCACGCTGCGCCTGAATCCGAATCCGAAGGCGACCTTCATCGAGGATTTGCCGTGCGAGGAGCGCGACAGCCAGCACATCGTCACGCACGAGAGAGGATAACTATGCGATTCACGCGCTTCGCGTCGGCGATCGCCATCGCCGCGGCCGTCTCGGTGGTTTCCATTCATGCGCAACGTGGCGGTGGTGCTGCTCCGCAGCAGAACGTCCCGACGCCGCGCACGGCCGACGGCCATCCGGACCTCTCCGGCTTCTGGGCGGGCGGCGGCGGCGGCGTGAAGCCGGATGAGAAGGGCAACATCGTGCAGCTGACGCAGGCGCGCCTCTGCCACCAGACGCAGATCGACGCGGGCGAATGCCATCCGGGCGTCAACGCGGAGCGCGACGCGGGCATCAACCAGCGTCCGCCCAATCAGCCGATGTACAAGCCCGAGTTCTGGGAGCGCGTGCAGTATCTCGATCGCGAGGGCATCAAGGAGGATCCGGCGTTCCACTGCAAGCCGAACGGCGTGCCGCGCATGGGACCTCCGGGAAAGATCGTCCAGACCGCGGCCGAGCTGATCTTCCTCTACCAGAACGGCAACACGTTCCGCGTCATCCCCATCGACGGCCGTCCGCATGATCCGATCAAGTCACAGGACACCACCTGGTATGGCGACGCGGTCGGCAAGTGGGACGCAGACACGATGGTCATCGACATCGTCGGCTTCAACGACGAGAGCTGGCTCGGCTGGCCCGGCTGGTTCCACAGCAACAACATGCACGTCGTCGAGCGCTACACGCGCAACGGCAACACGCTGCGCTGGGAAGCGTCCGTCGAGGATCCCGACGTGCTGCTCGAGCCGTTCAAGATGGATGCGCGCAACCTGCGGCTGAACCCCGATCCGAAGGCGACCTTCATCGAGGATCTGCCGTGCGAGGAGCGCGACACCCAGCACATCGTCACGCACGAGCGAGGGTAGTTCGTAGAGCGACGTTCGAACGTTATACAGAATGTGACGCGTGCGGTCCTGATCGCCGGGGTGTTGTTCGCGACGTGCGGCAACAGTCCGGCCTTCGCCTGGGGATGCCAGGGGCACCGCACCGTCGCCATCCTCGCGGAGCGGATCGTCGATGCGAAAACGCGCCAGGCGGTTCGAGACGTTCTCGTCGCGTCCCCCATCGACCCTGCTCTGGAACGATTCTGCTTTCCCAAAGACCCGGATCCCATCGTCGACGCCGCCACGTGGGCGGATGATGTCCGCGGCGTGATGCACGAGACTGCCGAGTGGCATTTCATCGACTACCCCCTGACGATTGACGCGCGGCAAGCCGGCTTCACGAAATTCTGTCCGGGCGGCAACTGCGTCATCGACGCCATCGTCACCCAGTTCAAGAAGCTCAGAGCCTCTTCCGACAAGACCGAAAAGGCGAACGCCCTGCGGTTTCTGATTCATTTCGTGGGGGACGTCCATCAGCCGCTGCACTCCGTCACCAACGGCGATCGAGGCGGCAACTGCGTGCCGATCACCTACTTCGGGGAGACGCCAACCACGAAGAACCACGGCGGCAGCTTCTCGCCGAACCTTCATCACATCTGGGACACGGAAACGATCGTGCGCTTCATGACGGCGCAGAAGCTGAAGACCAACGCGGCACTCGCGCAGCGGATCATCGATGACGGTCTGGTGCCGACGGGCGTGAAGGCGGCGACGCCGACGATCGCCAGGGTGCGGGGATGGGCGGAAGCGTCGAACGCGGCGGCGAAAACGATCGGCTACGGGAAGCTGCTGCCGCTGATCGCCGACGAACCGATTCTGACCCAGCCGCTGCTGTCGTGTACGGGCAACACGAAGATCGGCGACCGCATGATGCAGCTGCACGAAAGCCTTGACGCACCGTACGAAGCCGAAACGATGCCCGTGATCGAGAAGCAGCTCGCGCTCGCCGGACAGCGGCTCGCGGCGGTGCTCAAAGCGGCGTTCGCGAATTAGCGCGTCGAATTTCCCGCCGCAGTCGCCGCCGGCAGCGACTGCCACGTGCCCGCCATCGGCTGCTGCTCGACGCCGGACTTCTTCCAGTCGCACACGCCGCCAGCGAAGATCTCCTTCAGTCTCGCCATTTCATCGGCCGTGAACGTCACCTTGTAGTCGGCCGCGCTCACCGGCTTCAACTGGCATTTGATGACGTCGGCCGCCAGCGGGCTGCCCGCGACGCCGCGCGGGAACGAGTTGGCCGGGTAGAGCTCGTTGCACTTGCCGGCGTTCGGCAGCTGGCGCTCGACGATCTTCTGCGGGTGCTCGTCGCGCGTCCAGCAGGCGTCGACGAAATCCGCCGGCTTCGCGCGCCGGAGCTTCGTCAGCTTCGAATCCTTCGACGTGTCGTCAGTGAGCTTCGTCAGCCACTGGTCCATCTGCGCGAGCCCCTGCCGCAGCACGGGCGCCTTCAGCGAATCGCCCCAGCGCCGATCGTCGGTCAGCATCACCTGATTGTCCGTGTAGCCGTTCGCCTTCTGCAGCCGCTCGCGCGTCGAGAAGGAGTGATAGCGCAGGTGGATGTTCCCGCCCGGCGCATCGTCGAGATACGCGCGGTAGTCGAGAATCGGGGTCGTGGCGAGGCCCGCGCCGCCCCACGTCATGCGTCCCATCCGATAGGCGATGCGCAGCGCGGCAGGATCGGCCACCGTGCGCGTAGCGACGATTTTCCCGTCGTTGTCGTAGCCGCCGATCTTCGCGTTCAGATCGATGAACTGTTCTTTCGTGATGGCGCCGGCGTTCAGCGCGCCCAGCCCGTACTGGACGCCCACGTTATCGATCGGCCGCCGCGCGAAGCCGGTCGTCGGATCCTTCCCCCAGACGTTGACCGCGTGATCGTAGACGTCGCATCTCGCGCCAGTGGGATTCTTGACCGGGTCGTAGCGCCGTGCCTCGGGCACTGAACAGTACTCGCCGACCGTGATGCGCCCGGGATTGAGGCTGTTGGTCGTCAGCGTCGCCAGCTGGCCGAGGCCCGCGATGTGCCGCTTCTGTTCGTCGGTGAATGTCACCGGACCCGCGAGCGTGTCGAAGTAATTCGCCAGCAGCCGCGAGTCGCTGATCATCCCGACGGTGCCGAACTCCATGTCGGGGAAGCTGCGCTGCACGATGAGGCCGTCGAGAAGTCCCGGATAGCCGTCGCCGATCTGATGCTGCTGATAGGTCGCGCCCGAGCCGCCGAAGCCGAGCGTGAACGTCGGCACGCCGTACGCCTCGATGAAGTGCTCCTTCGTCATCATCATCGTCTCGATGGCGAGCAGTTCCGAGCAATCGTTGCCGAACACGTTGAGCGAGTTCGACGCCACCGCGTAGCCCTGTTCGAGCATCGCTTCGTCGTCCACGCCGCCGGTGCCGGTGCCCTGCTTGAACCAGCCCCCCGCGCAGCCACCGCCGAACGTGTAGATCAGCCGCTGGTTCCAGCCGCCCTCGAGCATCGCGATTTCGTAGACGCCGCGATTGATGGTGCCGGTCTCGACGCGCACGACGAACGGCACCTGCTTGCCGAGCGAGGTCGTCGTCATCGTGACGTCGGCGGGAAGGTTCTTCGGATCGGCGAGCGGCTTGAAGACCATGGCGGCGCCGCGGCCGCGCCCTGCCGGCGCGGGAGGATTCGTGGACTTATAGACGTAATCGACGCGCGTGGCGGACCGGAGATCACGGGCCCGGTGATCGGATGGTTGACGACGGTGAGCTTGGACATCGTCTTGCCAGCCGTCGCGACTATCGTGTTCGGACCGTCGTTGAGGTTCTTCACGAGCGCGAAGCCGTCCGGACGAACGGCGCTCGTCACGTCGGTGCCGTTGAGCGTCAGGCGCACGCCCTGCGCCGGCGTCACGCTCAGGAGCACGTCGCCGCCGCTCACGAACTCTGGCCGTGGGTTCGACACCACGTGGAGCTGAAGGCTCTGTGCCGGCGCGGTCAGTGGCAGAGCCATTGCGACCGCGAGAGCAGTGAGCGTATGCGGACGCATCAACGATCTCCTTCACGCGAGCGGTAAAGTCAAAAAGAACGTCGTACCTGCTCCAAGCTCGCTTTCGACCCAGATGCGGCCGCCATGCCTTTCGACGATGCCTTTCGTAATATACAGCCCAAGGCCTGTGCCCGTCCTGCCGTGGCGTGCATGCTCGATGGTCCTGTACGCCTCGAAAATCTTGTCGAGCTCGTTGCGTGGAATTCCGGGTCCGGTGTCGCTTACGGCGATCAAAACATCTCCATCGCGACGCTCGGCCCGAAGCGTGATCGTGTCGCCGGTCTCGCAAAATTTGATGGCATTCCCGAGGAGATTGGCGAGCACCTGCAGGATGCGATCGCGGTCGCACAGCACCTCGAGACCATCGACAGCGAGCTCCGCGCGGAGACGCAGGCCCTTCTCGCGAGCCATCGGCTCCTGGTTCTCATAACCCTCGAGGAGAATCGGTGTGATCTCCGCCGGCTGCATGTCAAATGACAGGCGGCCCGCCTGGATTGAGGCCATGTCGAGCAGATCCCCAACGAGGTGCTGCATGCTGGTCGCGGTCCGTTGAATCGTCTCGATTGGCTTCCTGATATCGGACTCGTCGATCGCGGCGGCCTTCCGCGAGAGCAGATTGGCTCCCATCGCCACCACGCCCAACTGATTCCGGAGATCGTGCGAGACGATAGCGAGGACGCGCTCCCGGATGAGAACGGCCTGCTGCGCATCCGTGTAGAGCCGCGCATTCTCGATGGCCGTCGCCGCCCGGCGCGCGAGGTCCTCGGTCAGCTCCAAATCAGTCGCCGAGTACCGGCGGCCCGATTCCGCCGTGACGAGGGCGATGGTGCCAAACGTCTCTCCCCGCGAGACGATTGGGACGATGATGTACGACTTGATTCCCAGCTCACGCAGGATTCGAAGATGCTCCGCGTCGTGAGCCGTCGCCGCGAGTGTGGCGTCGGTGATCTCAGGCTGCCACTCCGGCCGGCCGGTGCGCGCGACGTTCGGAATTCCTATGACGGCATGTGGATCGGTCGGATAGCGTGCCTCGAGCTCCTCGGCAAGCCTCTCCTTCGCCGGATCGGTGTGCGCAACCGACACGCGCCGGCTGGTTCCGTTCTCCACCAGGTCGACGACGCACCAGTCCGCGATGGCCGGAACGGCCAGGCGTGCCATTCGCTGGAGTGTGGTGCGATAGTCAAGCGACTCGGCGAGTTGCTTACTTGCGTCAGACAGGAACCGATGGGCCGTTTCGGCGCGTCGAAGATCGTCAACGAGCTGGGCCTTCACGACAACGCTGGTCGCGCGGCTGACCGTGGTCCGGAAGAGCAGCTTGTCCTCCTCGGAGAACTCGAATGCGGTCAGGGAACCGAAGTGCGCGACGCCAATCACCTTGTCGTCGCGCATCATCGGCACGCCGTACACCGCGCGCACCCCTTTCGAGCGAATGACTTCGCTCTTCACGTGAGGGTCGTTCGCGGCATCCTTGAAGAAGACCGGCTTTCGCTCGGCCGCGACATGTCCGGCGAGCCCTTCGGGAATCGTCACCGTAAAATCGCGCTCGAGGTCTTCTTCCAGGCCGACCGCGGCGCGCGCGCGAAGCGTATCGCCCTCGCGAAGGAAGACGATCGCGGTATCGACCGATTCAGTGCTCTCGAGCGTTGCGCCGAGCAGGTTCCTGAGGAAGGTCTCCACGTCGCTCGAGCCGAGCGCTGCCTCCGAGATGCGATTGACCGCCTTCAGCAGTTTTTCCCGCGCGGCGGCATACCGCACCACCGCTTGCCGAATAGACTCATCGAATGCGAGATCCAGGCTTCGGACCTCGCCCAGATCAATTGCGGGTCCAATGCGCGCCTGCCAGAGATCCATGATGGAGCGGCGCAGCAGGCTGTACTCGGTCACGAGCTGATCCAGATCGAACCCGCGTGCGAGCCGATCGACAGCGTGATCTTTGGCGAGGCTCCCCAGCGACGCGGCCTTGCCCGCGTGAACCGACTCGACGATCGCGGCGATCCGCGTAAGGATCTGCGGCAGGTGATCGATGATCGCGGCGTCGGACAGGTCGCGAGTCGGCGAGAGCGCGCGCATGCGCGCCTTCCAGTCGCCGATGATCTGCTCCTGCCGGTCTCGGAGGAATTCCCACAGACGCGGGCGGGATGGTTCGATGCCGCTACTGCTGTCAGTCACGCGACGTTGCCGGACGGACCATGGAAACGAAAAGTATCCTATAAGTTACACGCGGCCTCAATCGCCTTCGAAGAGCTTTGGAAGAGGGATCCCCAAGGCCTTCGCGATATTCTCGAGATTCTTGAGAGAGGGATTGCGCTGGGCCAGCTCGATGCCTGCGAGATAGACGCGGTGGATACCAGCCTCTTCGGCGAGCCGCTCCTGCGACCATCCGCGCTTCGTCCTCAGGAACCTGATTCGGCGGGCGAGAGATTTCGCGGCCGGCGGGGGCACAGGACCTCGACGCTTTGGCACCGGAGGATGCTGTCCGGTGCCGTCGGCTCACTCAATAAACTATAAGTTACAGTCATCATGGCGCCGATCGCGAAGACCTTCGTGGGGCGCGATCACAGGCGTAAGCGTGAGGGCAACGAACCCAGCGCAAGGCCCACGGCGAGCCCGAATACGTAGGCGGCCGTCGTATCCGCCGCCGTCAACGCCGTCAGCCTGGTCTCGACCCGATCAACGGCATCCTCGGAACGAGTGACCTCTCGAATCGCCGCGCGAAGAGCGCGGGCGTGCCGTTCGCGCTCGAAACGCCGGCCGGCCAGATAGTGAATGACACGGTGAAGGCGCTCCGTGACCGATTCGCTGACTTCCGGCAGGACGCCGCAGGACAGCACAAACCCGGGTGCCACGTTCCGCGCTTCCATGAAGGCCCGTACGACGCTGCGCGCGCGCTGCGTCAGACCCGGGTTCAGTCCTAGTTCTCGTTTTCCGTCCTCTCGCCCTGAAGTCATCCGGTCCCCTTGTCTCCCACATCTGTTACCGGCGGTTACGCATCCTTTGGTCCTCGGGTACTCACATCTGCAGAGTGGGCAAGGGTTGGGCCAAAAATCATTTTCCGTTCGGCGCTCTGCCCTGCTGAGCTTGAGATACGAATAATCGCCCCTTAACATGAATTTCGCCGTCGCATCGGCTCGGGTGCTGGCGGCGATGACAATCCACATTCAACGGTAAGACTGGCGATCGCATGCTTTCCGCGACTTGGAGACGGGTGCGCGTAAAGCGGGGTTCGCTGTTTGTTTTGAGTCGCTGAAAAAACGCATGACGACATCAATCGATGCCGGCACCAACCACGCGACAACCAACGGGCGAGTGCCATCACTGGCGGTCGTAGACGACGATTCGGGCTTCGCGGGATACCTGAAGACCTTCCTGACATTGCGCGGCTACGAGGCGCGGTCATATGCACGCGGCGACGAGCTGCTGGCCGCCCTGCAACACGGTGAACCGCCCGACATCGTCCTGCTCGACGTCGCGATGCCCGGCATGGATGGTCTCCAGACGCTCAAAGCCCTCAAAGAGGCACGGCCCGCGCTGCAGGTCATCATGCTGTCAGGCCGGGAACGGGCGCAGACGATCGTCGAGGCGGTGCGCCTGGGCGCCGCCGACTATGTCGTGAAGCCTGACGATCCGGAAGGTCTCGGCGAAATCGCACTCGACGCCGCGATCAAGCAGGCTATCGAGCGCAGCCGGCTCGTCTCGGAGGTCACACACCTGCGCCGGCAGCTCAGTGACGACAAGAGCTATGCGTTCCTGGGATGGGGCTCGAGTCCTGCGATGCAGCCGGTCGCGCGTCTCATCGACCAGGTCGCCGACAGCGACGTCACGGTGCTCGTCCGAGGCGAGAGCGGCGTCGGCAAGGAGCTGGTCGCGCGAGCGATCCATCAGCGCTCGACGCGCAAGCAGCGGCCGTTCGTCAAGGTCAATTGCGCGGCGCTTCCCGCGGAGCTGCTCGAAAGCGAGCTCTTCGGGCACGAAAAGGGGGCGTTCACGGGCGCGGCATCCACGCGCGTCGGAAAATTCGAGCAGGCCAATTCCGGCACGATTTTCCTCGACGAGATCGGCGAAATGAAGCCTGCGCTGCAGGCGAAGCTCCTGCACGTCCTGCAGGATGCCGAATTCACGAAACTGGGAAGCAACACAAAAATCACGGTCGATGTCCGCGTGGTCGCCGCGACCAATCGTGATCTCGAAGAGATGATGCTGCGAGGCAACTTCCGCGAGGATTTGTACTATCGCCTGAAGGTCATCGAGGCGTACGTGCCACCGCTGCGCGAGCGGCGCGGCGAAATCCCTCAGCTCACGGATTTCTTCATCGCCAAGTACGCACAGCGGTACAACCGCCCGGTCACGCGCCTGTCCAACGAGGTTCGTGAGGGGTTCCTGCAGTACGAGTGGCCGGGGAACGTGCGCGAGCTCGAAAACATGATCAAGCGGTTCGTCATCCTCCAGGACGAGCAGCTCGTTCGTCGCGAATTGTCCAGGTCGCCGTCAGTACCGGCGCTGCCCTCGGCACCCCTGCCGGCGCGTCCGGTCATCGATCGCGACATCGACGGCGATGACGAGACCGAGATCGTTGCTCCCGGGGAGAGTGGCCGCCGCCTCGCTGACGTCGCGCGTACGGCTGCGTTGACGGCCGAACGCGCGGTCATCGCAGACACGCTCCGCCAGGTTCAATGGAACCGGCGAAAGGCGGCGGTCATACTCGGCGTGAGCTACAAGACGCTTCTGAACAAGATCAAGGAGACCGGTCTCGAACGACGGTAGCGGGCCTTCTACGCCGGCGCGAGGGCGGGCGCGATCAACATCGACGTGAATTCGCCCACGCGTCCAATCTGCTCGAAGTGTTCAATCCGCTCGAAGATCGCAGCCAGCCGCTCCTGCGGCAGCACGAGCGATCCGCATTCCATGAACTTGTCGCGCAGCTCCTCGCGCGTGAACGGCCGCTCGGGGCCGCCGCGATACGGCCCCGACTCCTGCGTCAGCAGGCGGCCGTCCTCCGTCTCCACTTCGACGATGCTCAGCATCCGGGCGAAGCCCTGATTCTCGATCTCCTGGTCGAAGATCGTTTCCGCCTTGCGCATCATCGCCTGCACCGCGGCGCTTCTGACGAACTCGTCGCTGAACTCGTTGACGCCAGCCTTCCGGCGAAGCGCGATCGCAGAGAGCATGAACGGCGGGCAGAACTTTGCCTCGAGCTCCGTCGTCGCCATCTTGTAGCGCAGCGGGTTGA
>QHWQ01000338.1 GCA_003222635.1 Acidobacteriota bacterium
CGCGGCCGCGATGGAGAAGAAGTACGAACCGTATCTCGACTCGCTCGCCTCACGCGACGATCTCAATTACATCTTCCAGGAGATGCTCGGCGACATCACGTCGAGCCATCTGCGCGGCGGCGGCGGCACGATTCCGCGAGGCAAACCCGTAGCGGGCGGCCTGCTTGGCGCCGACTACGAGATCGCCGACGGGCACTATCGCTTCAAACGGATCTACACCGGCGAGAGCTGGAATCCGCAGCTGCGCGCGCCGCTCAGCGGACCGGGCATCAGCGTCAAGGAAGGCGAGTATCTGCTCGAGGTGAACGGCCGCGCGCTGACCGCCGCCGCGGATGTGTCCGCGGCGCTCGAGGGAACCGCCGGCAAACGCACGGCGCTGCGCGTCGGGCCCGATCCGTCGGGCGCGAACGCGCGCGACGTCACGGTCGTGCCGGTGGCCACCGAGGCTGGCCTCCGCAATCTGGCGTGGATCGAGGCCAACCGCCGCAAGGTCGACACACTGAGCGGTGGCAAGCTCGCGTACGTGTATCTCCCCGACACGGCTGAAGGCGGATTGACCAGTTTCAACCGGTACTTTTTCGCGCAGGTGGACAAGCAGGGCGTCATTCTCGACGAACGGTTCAATGGCGGCGGCCAGGTGGCCGACTACTTCATCGACGTCGTGAACCGGCCGCTCCTGGGGTTCAGCACGTTCCGCTATGGCGCGGTTCAAAAGTCGCCCGGTGGATCCATCAACGGGCCGAAGGTGATGATCATCAACGAGCCGGCGGGATCCGGCGGCGATATGCTGCCGTGGATGTTCCGCTACACGAAAGCCGGCACGCTTGTTGGGAAGCGCACCTGGGGTGGACTGATCGGCATCCTCGGCTTCCCGCCGCTGATGGATGGCGGCTTTGTCACCGCGCCGAACATCCGCCTCTTCAGCCCTGGCGGTGAGTGGATTGCCGAGAACACGGGCATCGCGCCCGACGTGGAAGTGGAGCTCGATCCGAAAGCGGTCGCCGCCGGGCACGATCCGCAGCTGGAGCGCGCGGTCGCTATCGCGCTCGACCAGCTGCAGAAGACGCCGCCGCCCGCGCCGCAGCGGCCGCCGTATCCGAACTATCAGCAGGTGCCGACGACGCGCTGACTCAGATGCAGCGCCGTCAACGCCCTGCTTCGAGGCGAGCGCGAAGTCACATCGACGGAGGCGCAGCAGCAGCGGTTCGAGTCGACGCACCTGATTCTCTAACCGGGGCTTTCGGCGCTGTAGCGGGCGATGAGGCCGACGCGGGCCGCATGTCGATATACCGCGCCGAAGATGAGGCACGCGGCGACGAGATACGCGATCGCCAGCGCTGCTCCCCACGCCAGCGCCGGCATCGAAACGCCGCGCCCCGCGACGATCCCGCGCAGCCCTTCGAACACCGGCGCGGGCGGCAGCATCCGCCCGACGTACTGCATCCACGTGGGGAGCGTCGAGATCGGATAGAAGACGCCCGCGAACGGCGCGACGAGCGCCGGGATCGGCCAGATGAACCACTCCGACGCGGGACCGAGCCGCAGCACGACGGCGCTGCCGACAACCCCGAGCGCGAGACCGAAGATGACGAGAATCAGGAGAAACGGGATGAGCGCCGCGCCGTAGCCGAGAAACGACAATCCGAAGAAGAGCGTAGCGAGCACGAGCATCACGACCAGGCCAAGCGCGCTCGTCAGCAGGCTCGATACGATCAGACCCGTGACGTACTCACCAATCGAAATCGGCGTCGCAAACAGATTCAGGAAGTTGCGCGACCAGACGTCCTCGAGAAACGTGATCGTCACGCCCTGCATCACGCGGGTGAAGTAGTCCCACAGCAGCACCGCGCCGAGCAGCGTCGGCACGAAATCGAGCCCGGCGCGCGAGATGGCATTCAGGTAGCGCGTGATGAATCCCCAGAGCACCATGTCCACCGCCACCCAGATGAAGAGCGGCAGCACGCGCGCAATGCTGCCGCGCATCAGATAGAACTGGCGAAGGACGACGGCGGCGATGCGGCGGCGCGACATGCGATCAGGGAGCCGCGAGCGTCAACGGTTCGCGCGCCACCGTGATGAAGAGCTCCTCGAGCGTCTTGTGGCCGTGTTCGGAGGGAAGCGTGCGCGGATCGCCTTCGAGCAGCACGCTGCCGTGCGACAGAAACAGGACGCGCTGGCAGACCTCCGCGACCTCGTACATGTTGTGCGACGTCCAGAGGATGCCCACGTTTGCTTCATCCGCGTACGCCCGAATGCGCCGCCGCACATCGTCTGCCGCCGCCGGATCGAGCGAGGCCGTCGGCTCGTCGAGCAGCAGCAGCTTCGGCTCGTTGAGGAATGCCTTCGCGAGCGACACGCGCGTCTGCTCGCCCGACGACAGCACGCCGGTTCTCCTGTTTCGCAGATAGGCAAGGTCGAAGCGCTCGACGACGGTGTCGATGCGCTGCTGAAGTCTGGCAACGCCGTACAGCATGCCGAACACGCGCAGGTTTTCCTCGATCGTCAGGTTGCCGGGCAGGACCGCGTAGACCGCGGCGAAGTTGGTGCGCTCGAGCGCGTGCCGCCTGTCGCGCGCGATGTCGATGCCGTCGATGCGGATCGATCCGGAGGTCGGCGTCAGCACGCCCAGGATCATGTTGATCGTGGTCGTCTTGCCCGCGCCGTTCGGCCCGAGCAGTCCGACGATCTCGTTGCGCGCGACGTGGAACGAGATGCGGTCGACGGCGACGATGTCGGCCGCGTAGATCTTGTGAAGATTGTTCACGTCGAGGACGTGTTGCTCTGGAGGCATACGTCACCGCTGGCACGCGGGGCAGTAGTACGTCGAACGTCCCCCCTGGACGATGCGGCGAATCGTGCCAGGGCAGCCGCGGCGCGGACAGCGCTCGCCCTCGCGGTCGTACACGCGGAACGGATTGTCGTCGCCCGCTCGATATTGTCGCCGGATCGCTTCCCGCAGCACATCCCTGATCGCCTGCACGAGATCGAAGAGGGCCGGTCGCGGAGTGCCGTTCGCGGTGACGAGCGTGGACGCCGCGCGGTTTGGTGACAGCCGCGCGCGATGCAGCGCTTCAACGACGTAGATGTTGCCGAGTCCACCGACGACGCGCTGGTCCGAGAGCGCCATCTTGAGCGACGTCTTGCGACGGGCGAGCGCCTTCGCGAGGGAAGCCGCATCGAACGTTTGCGACAGCGGCTCCGGCCCGAGGCGCGTCAACGATCGATGCGTCGCGTGATCGGCGGGAGCCAGCAGCAGCATGAACCCGAAGCGGCGCGGGTCGTTGAAGGCGACGATGAATCCATTCGACATCTCGAAGATGACGTGATCGTGCGCCTCCAGGCGTGAGGATTTGTAGTAATGGAAGGATCCGGACATCCCGAGGTGCATCAGTAGACGATCTCCGGAGGAGAGCTCCATCAGCAGGTATTTCGCGCGCCGCTCGACCGCGCGTACGGTCTGCCGTTCGAGCCGTTCAACAAAATCCCTGTGCAAGCGGTAGCGAAGCTTTGGCTGGCGGACGACGACGCGCGTGATGCGGGCGCCCGCCATGGCGCGCTGCAGGCGCCGCCGCGCGTACTCGACCTCCGGAAGTTCAGGCACGCATTGAGTGTAGCGAACGGGTATAGTTGGCGCCCCGGAGGACACCATGACGATTCGGATCCTCGGCCTCTCCTTCCTCGTGTGTTCGGCGCTTCTCCCCACACCGGTTCGCGCACAGACGGCGCTCAGCGGCAGCATCGCCGGCGTCGTGCGCGATGCGTCGGGTGCCGTGCTTCCCGGAGTGACCGTTGACGCGTCGAGTCCGGCGCTCATCGAGCGGACGCGCACCGTCACGACCGATGCCAACGGCGTCTACCGGATCGTCAGTCTCGTGCCGGGCGTGTACAGCGTGACGTTCTCGCTGAGTGGCTTCACCAGCATCAAGCGCGACGGCATCGAGCTGACCACCGGCTTCACGGCGCAGGTCAACGCCGAGCTCGGCGTCGGCGCGCTCGCGGAGACGTTGACGGTCACGGGCGAGGCGCCGCTCGTCGACACGCAGAACGTGCTCTCGCGGAATGTCTTCTCCGACAAGGTGCTCGACCAGCTGCCGGTCTCGAAGACCATCCGCAGCTACGCGCCGCTCATCGTCGGCGCCACGATGGCCGCAACCAGCCAAGACGTCGGCGGCAATCGCGGCGAGGCGAACACCTCGATTGGCATTCATGGCGGCAAGGGGACCGACATGCTCTACACCGTGAACGGCCTTCGACCCGCGAGCATGATGAATCAGGGTGGCGGAAGCCGCACCTATTCGATCAACGCCGCCACGGCGCAGGAGATCACGTTCCAGACCGGCGGCATCTCGGCGGAGAGCGAAACGGGCGGGATCGTCATGAACGTGGTGCCGAAGGAAGGGGGCAACACGTTCACCGGGTACTTCAACGTGGCGTACGCCAATGCGTCGCTGCAGGGGACCAACACCACGCCGGAGCTTCTGGCGCGCGGTCTGATTGCCCCGCTCAAGATTCGCAGGATTTACGACGTCAATCCGGCGTTCGGCGGGAGGCTGGTGCGCGATCGGCTCTGGTTCTACGCGTCACAGCGCACGTGGGACAGCCAGTCACCGAGCCCCACGCCGGGCAACTACTTCAACAAGACGCAGGGCACCCCGGTGTACACGCCCGATTTCGACCGCCCGTTCTACCGGCGCAATCCGCGGCACAGCAACGCGCTGCGCCTGACGCTGCAGGCGACCGCGAAGCAGAAGGTGACGCTCGCGGACGACCTGCAGCGCAACTGCAACTGCCCGCAGCTCCAGGCGAACGCGGCGCCCGAGGCGCTGGGTAATCACCGGTACCACGAGAACTTCGCCGACGGAGCGTGGACCTACACCGCGACGAGCCGGCTGCTGTTCGAAGCCGCTGCCGCCAACTACACCGCGCGCTACGCCTACGACGCGATCGAAAGCGTGAACTTCTCGCTCAGCCAGATCGGCGTCACCGAGCTCTCAACCGGCTACCGGTTCAACTCGCGCGCCACAATGACCAACACGGATGGCGGCTACGGGACGATCACGCACAACCAGACGAACGGCCGCTTCGCCACGTCCTACGTCACCGGCTCGCATGCGTTCAAGACGGGTCTCTATGCGCAGGTCGGCACACGCGCGCACGACTCGTTCATGATCGGCGATCGCAACTACACGGTGAGGAACGGCGTCCCGACGCAGGTGACGATCTTCGCGTCGCCCGCGGTGAACAATAACCGCCTGATCAATCTGGGCCTCTACTCGCAGGATCAGTGGACCGTGAAGAAGCTGACGCTGAACCTCGGCGTCCGCTTCGACTACCTGAACGCGTGGGATCCAGCGCAGTCGGCCGCCGCGGGTGTCTTCGTCCCGGCGAGAAATTATCCGGAAGCGAGAAACCTGCCCAACTACAAGGACCTGAGCCCACGGCTCGGTGCTGCCTACGATCTCTTCGGCAACGGCAAGACCGCCGTGAAGGCGACGATGGGACGGTACGTGACGCTGATCGGCGCCAATCTCGCCCAGCTCTTCCACCCGGCGAACCAGCAGGTGAACAGCGCGAACCGGACATGGGCCGATGCCAATGGCAACTTCATCCCCGACTGCGACCTGGTGCTGCCCGCCGCGAACGGCGAATGCGGTCCGTTGTCGAGCACGAAGTTCGGACTGCCCACCAA
>QHWQ01000339.1 GCA_003222635.1 Acidobacteriota bacterium
TCAGCGATCGTTCCCGGGGTTCTCCTGGTTCGGCGGCGCTCCGCGCGGCGGCGCAGGGAACGCGTGGTGATAGAGCGACTGGTAGCGCAGCTCCTTGCCGTTCTCATCGAGCCATCCGAACGACTGCTGGAAGAGCGCCGGCTCGGGGAGCCCCTTCGGCACGGTGCCTTCGATGATGTACAGCTTCTGCACGTGCATGTAGATCGCCGCCATCGTGCGCGAGCCGTCGCGGTTCGTCAGATGGATCTGATGACCGCCGACGCCGTAGTCGGTGTTCCACACCAGCTGCGTCACCTTCGCGTCGCGCTGTATGAACTTCCACGTCGCATAGACGATCGCGCCCTGATAGTCGAGCCGCCAGTGCCCGACGCCTGAAAACCCGGTGCCTCCGTAGCATCCCTCGTCGCCGCGGACCGGGCACTTCTGCGCCTTCGCGGTCAGGATCTTCTCAATCGGGCTGTAGTCGACGACGGTCACAGAGTAGCGGCTCGGTCCCTGCGCCGCGCTGTAGACGCGCGCGGGCAGGTCGGCGCCATACTGCGACTGATACGTCGTCGTTGTCACCCTGGGTTGGGTTGGAAAATTGCCGGTGAAGCGATCCTCACGGCTCGCAAATTCGATCCACTCCTGGGCGAGCACGGAACCGGAAAGCGTAACGGCGAGTAACGCGGCGACAAGTGGAGTCACACGCATGGCAGCTCCTCCAGCTCTCGGGTCGCCCGCTCGGCGCGGCGGGAATGGGTGATGATACAGCGTGCGCGCATTCTCTGCCGCCATCATCGCGCTGTGCGCGAATCCGATCGGCGTCGCGATCCTGGCCGCGCTCGATTCCACGCTGGTGTTCTCGCTGCCCCTCGGCATCGACGCGGTCGTCGTGATTCTTTCGGCGCGTCTTCGCCATCTCGCCTGGATCGTTCCACTGCTGGCGACGGCAGGTGCGACGGCGGGCGCGGCGATCACCTTCTGGATGGGCCGCGAAGTCGGCGACCACGGCCTCGAACGCTACGTGCCCGCGCGGCGGCTCGAGCGGATTCGTCGTCGCGCGCGCGGCGGCACCGTCGCGCTTGCCTCACTCGACCTGCTGCCGCCGCCGTTCCCGTTTACGCTCGTCATCCTTGCGGCGGGTGCGCTCGAACTACAGCCGTCGAAATTCTTCATTGCGCTCGCCGCCTTTCGGATGGTGCGCTTCGGCGGCGAAGCGGTGCTGGCCGTGGTCTACGGACGACAGATCCTCGCGTGGTTGGCGTCAGACGCTTTCTACGCCATTGTGGCGGTATGCGCGGGGATCGGTGTTGTGTTGACGATCGCGTCGATCATTCGCCTCGTCCGCATCAGGCGGTTTATTCCCATCTCCGGCTGAACTGACATGAACCGTCCCACGGGCGAGCGGCGTCGTGGCACGAATAACGTACGCTAGGCGTATGGCAGATTCCGCGTCCAAGGCAGAGCAGGCGCTCGACGAAACCATCGAGGAATCATTCCCCGCGAGCGATCCGCCGGCGAACACCGTTGAAACGGGCACCCGCACAGGTGAAGTGCCTGTTCCGGCACCGGAGGCCGACGACAATCAGCCGCCGAAGCCTGCTGATTCATAGACACCTGCTGTCGACCCAGGTCACACTCCCGCGCCACCGGTGTCTTTCTAGTGAGTGGCAACATGACCCGCCTCGACGATCTCGTCATTCGCGCGCGGGCTGGCGATCTGGACGCGTTCGCCCGCCTCGTGCAGCACACCCAGGCGATGACGTACGCCGTCGCCAAAGGCGTGCTGCGGGATGCGGCGCTCGCGGAAGACGCGGCGCAGGAGGCGTATCTCCGCGCATTCCGCCGGCTCGCGGATCTCGACGATCCGGCCAGCTTCGCCGGATGGCTCCGCCGCATCGTCATCACGATCGCGCTCAACATGCGGCGTGCGCATCGCGTCACGTTCCTGCCGCTCGACACGCTCGACGTCCCCGTGCTCGACGAAGCGGAGACGAGCTGGACCGAACTGCAGCGCCGTCAACTCGCCGGCGCGCTGCTGACGCTGACGCCTGCCGAACGCGTGCTGTGCGACCGGCGGTATCACGGCCGCTGGATGACGGCGCGGCTCGCGCGCGAGGCGGGCGTCGAGGAGACGGTCATTCGCAAACGTCTGCAGCGCGTTCGCGAGAAGCTGCGCAAGGAGATTGAAGTGGCAGAACAACGCGGCATTGATCCGGGTGAGATCCGCCCGGACTTCCCCGGAAAGATCGTGGAGCTGCTCGCGCGGCCGACGCTCACGGATCTTCCGGAGAATCCCGTGGGCAAGATTCTCGACCTCCTGCGGAGCGTCTACGTCGGCTTCGACGAAATTCAGCTCCCGGAGATCATCGACTTCGGCGACGCGATGAACAAAGTCGCGGACGCGATGTATGTCGGGGAAGAGGAGCTGCAGCGCGTCGACGACCGCCGCATCCTGCGCTACGACCTGACGCTGCCCCTGCTGCTGACGACCCGCTATGAGGGGCGGCCACTGAGGCTCTGGTCGGCGGGCAAGACCTATCGTCATGGCCGGCTCGACGCGACGCACCTCGAGGCGTTCCATCAGGCGGAGATCTTCTGCCTCGACGAGCGCAGCCGTCTCGACCCCTGGCAGGTGACCGCGCAGGCGCTCCGCGCGGTGGACGTGATGCTGCCTGGACGCGCCGTGAAGCTCGTGCCGACGAAATATCCGATGTGCAGCCAGGCGTGGGAGCTCGAAGTGGACGATGACGGCCGCTGGGCCGAGGTGATGGCGTGGGGCGTGTTCACGGACAAAATCTTGAGCCACCTGGGAGCTGACCCGCGCACCCACACGGCCATCGGCGTCGGCTACGGCCTCGAGCGCTTCGCGATGGTGCGCTTCGGCATCGACGACATCCGCAAGATCGACGAGGCTCGCGTGGCGTGATGATCAGGCGGCGCGGTTGGGCGGCTTCTTCTTTTCCTTCCGGTCATCAAAGAAGCCGAAGAGAATCGCGAGCCACATGATCGCGGCGATGCCCAGCAGCTCGCGAGGTCGAACAATTTCTCGCGAAACAACCTGCGCCGACCTGCTTTCATTCTGGATCGTACCATCGTCGCTGTCACGCGGGAATGAAGCGAGCGGCGTGCCGCGACGCTTTCCGAATGATTCGACGACCATCGGCCGATCAGGGTTAAAATCCGCGCCGAGGTGCAAGCCATGATGCGTGCGTTCTACGGAATCGCCCTGGGATGCGTTCTTCTCCTCACAGGCTCGATCGTCTCCGCGCAGCAGGGCGGAGGCGCGCCACAGCAGGGGAACGGGTTCACCAACCTGCAGGTATGGCCGGTGGACACGCCGCGCGCGGTCGTTCTGAACTTCATGAACGCGTTCGACCGCTCGCTCGGCGTCGAGTGCAACTACTGCCACGTCCAGACCAACGGCCGGTTCGACTTCGCGTCGGATGAGATGCGCACGAAGCGCGTCGCGCGCAAGATGATTCTGTTCCGCGACTCGATCAACGTCGAGCTCGCCGCGATCGTTGACAAGCCCGTGACCGCCGGGCCGACATCCGTTGAAGCGCGTCCCGGCGCGCCGACGCGTGTGCTCTGCGCCTCGTGCCATCACGGCCTGCCCGTGCCACTGCCGCTCGGCGAGGTGATCAGCGAAGCCGAGAAGGCGGGCGGTTTCAACGCCGGTCTCGCCAGGTTCAAGGAGCTGCGCGCCAAGTTCTATGGCGGCCAGCAGTACGACTTCACCGACATCGCGCTTGTCGGCATCGCCAACACCGCGCTCAACCAGAAGCGTCCGGACGATGCGATGAAGTATCTGCAGGCGAATCTCGAATACTTCCCGAAGTCGTCGCAGACGTATCAGGCGATGGCGCAGGTGAAGAACGCGAAGGGCGACAAGCCGGGCGCGATCAAGGATCTCGAGACCGCCGTGCAGCTCGATCCGCAGAACAATCAGGCGAAGAACCAGCTGCAGCAGCTCAAACAGTAAGAAAGGATCTTATGAAGCTCAGTCGCGGTCTGCTGATCGCGGCGGCCGCCGCCGCCGTGATCTCGACCCCGCTCGTCGCCGAGGAACAGGTCGATCTCGGCGTCGTCCACAAGATCCGCGCGGAGGCGCTCCAGAGCTCGCAGGTGATGGAGCACCTCTTCTACCTCACCGATGTCAGCGGATCGCGTCTGACGAACTCGCCCGGCTTCTTCAACGCCGCCGACTGGGTCGTGAAGCGGCTCGGTGAATGGGGCATCAGCGCGCATCAGGAAAAGTGGGGCCCGTACGGCCGCGGCTGGACCTACACACGCTTCTCGGCGCAGATGCTCGAGCCGCAGGCCGTGCCGCTCATTGGCGCACCGCTCGCGTACACGCCGGGGACCAACGGGCCGGTGACTGGCGAGCCGATGATCGTCGCCATCAACAACGAAGGCGACTTCAACAAGTACAAAGGGATGCTCAAGGGGAAGATCGTGCTGCTCGGTCCGGGGCGCGATCTGCAAATGAGCCTGCAGCCGCTCGGACTGCGCCGAACGGATGCGGACCTCGCCACGCTTGCGCAAGCGCCGGATGCCGGGCCGGGCGGCCGTGGCCAGGCACCGCCGGGAGCCGCCGCGATCGGCGGCGGCCGCCAGGGCGGTGGGCCAGGCGGAGGCAACCCGCAGTTCGTGCGCGCACTCAACAAGTTCCTCTCCGATGAAGGCGCGGCGGTGGTCGTTCGCGCCGCACCGGGCCGCAGCGAAGGAGGCACGCTGTTCGCGCAGGGCGGCGGCACGCGCGATCCGAAAGATCCGGTCCCGCCGCCGATGGTCGTGCTGACGCCGGAGCACTACAACCGCATCGCGCGCCTGCTCGATCACAAGATCCCGGTGAAGCTCGAATTCAACATCGAAGCGCGCTTCCTCGACGACCGCATGGATTCGGTCAACGTCGTCGGCGACATTCCCGGCGGCCGGAAGCGAGACGAGGTCGTGATGATCGGCGCGCACCTCGATAGCTGGCACACCGGCACGGGCGCGACCGACAACGCCGCCGGCAGCGCCGTGATGATCGAGGTGATGCGCATCCTCAAGACGCTGAATCTGCGCCTGGATCGCACCGTGCGGCTCGCGCTCTGGAGCGGGGAAGAGCAGGGGATTCTCGGCTCGCGCGCCTACGTCGCGGAGCACTTCGCCGCGCGCGAGGACATGAAGCTCAAGCCCGAGCACGCGAAGCTCTCCGGCTACTTCAACGTGGACAACGGATCAGGAAAGATCCGCGGCGTCTACCTGCAGGGCAACGACGCCATGCGGCCCATCGTCGAGGCGTGGCTGAAGCCGTTCGAGGATCTCGGCGCGTCGACGATCTCCATCCGCAACACCGGCGGCACCGATCACCTGTCATTCGACGCCGTCGGGCTGCCGGGCTTTCAGTTCATCCAGGACCCGCTCGAGTACGACTCGCGCACGCATCACTCGAACATGGACGTCTACGACCGCGTGCAGCGCGCCGACATGATGCAGATGGCCGCGATCGTCGCCTCGTTCGTCTACAACACGGCGAATCGCGACGAGCTGGTTCTGCGGGAAACGGCTCGCCACCACGCGGACCGCGCTTCCGGGATCCGCGTGAATCGTGACCTCCCGGTCGAGCTGGAAGTAGCCGTTGACCGCCGTTGCCTTCGGCAGCAGCCGGTGGCGGTACGTCGTTCCGTTATGGATCGCGTCGATGAACAGCACGAACGCGTTCTGCCCGCCCGGAAGAATCAGCTGCGCACTCACGAAGGTGATGACGAGCCGTTTGCCGCCCGGAACGATGAACGTGTGCTCGCCGCTGACATCGCCGTCCGCGATGGTCTGCGCGTTGATCGATTCGCCCGCCGTAAACGGTTCGTGTCCGTCCAGCGCCACGTTCTGCACCGATGGCAGATTTGTCACGGCGACGTTCTGGCTCACGGGGAAATTCGTGACCGCGACGTTCTGGCTGGCTGGAAAGTTCGTGACCGCGACGTTCGCGGTGCCCTGCTCGTGCACGCGAATGAAACCGGTCGCGTCCAGATTCTGCTCGAGCACGTCCTGCACGTGCGCGGCCGCGCTCAGCGCCGGACCACCAAACAGCGTTCCACCGACGACACCACCAGCAAGCGCAAAGACCAATACGAGTGAGCGACGCATGTTACCTCCTCGCGGATCCATAACGTGCGTCGCTCGCAAACCGAACGAAGGCCTAATGCGACAGGCCGCTCAGCCACGCCTCGCCGTTCGGCGCGCCGAGCCCGGTGACGTCGTCATAGCCTGAAGCGACGTGAATGGTGAGGTTGCCGTCCTCGTCGAACCAGCGTGCGCTGTAGCGGTAGCCGTCGGTGGCATCCACGCCGTTGATGAAGTCAACGCGCGTGTCGCCCGGATACGCCGCGAGGTCGGTCTTGGTGATGTCGTAGTAGGCGCCCGTCCTCGCGATGGCGTACAGCGCCGGGTTGGCCAGGCCGAGCGGCGCGCCGCGGCGCTGCACGGCGACCGCAAGCATCCCCGCCATCAGCGGCGACGACACGCTCGTGCCGCCGATGCGGTACTCGGAGTACTTCGACGTACCGTCGGGGAACGCCTGCGTTTGCCCGATCAGCATGCCCGTGTTCGGATCGCCCACGGCCGAGACATCCGGGACCACGCGCATCGCCGGACCGCCGTAACGCTTCGACAGTGAGTTCGGCACCACGCCCGCCTGATACGACGGCTGCGTGAAGAGCCGGCTCGTGCCGCCGCCCGATCCATAGAGATACGTACGCGAGCCCCATGCGCCGGTGCTCGTCAGCAGCGACCGCGTCGTCTGCCATCCGAGCTCGAACACGCGGCCGTTGGTGGCGCTCACGCCCACCGAGGTGCCGCCGACCGCGGTCGCCCACGGGCTCGACGCCGGCCAGTCTGGTGTCGGCGCGGCTCCTGCGACGCCGCCGGTCTCGTCGCCGAAATCGCCCGATGAGAACAACACGCTGATGCCCTCCGCCGCCGCCTGAATCATCGTGTCGTTGAACGGCTTGATGTAGCCGGGAGGCAGCGCTTCGCCCGCGAAGCCGTACGAGTTGGTGACGATATCCGCGAGGTGTTGATCGACCACGTGGTTCAGCGCCGAGTCGAGGTCGGCGTAGTTGTTCGGCGCGCCGACGTAGACGATCGATGCGCCCGGCGCCATCGTGTGTACGGCCTCGATGTCGAGCGTCTCTTCACCCGACCATCCCTGCGGATCCTGCCGCGGGTTCTGCGGACGGTTGAACGTACCGGGTGCGACGACCTGACGGAACAGGCCGTGCGTCGTCGGCAGGCCATGCAGCGACGAGTAGGTCTCGATGTCCTGCGCAATCGTCGGCGAAGCGTACGCATCGATCACCGCGACCGTGACGCCGCGGCCGTCGTTGCCGCTCGCGATCGCGTTCGCCATGCCGTACACGCCCTGCAGCTGCGCGCCCGCATACCCGCACGGCGCGAACTCGTATGGCGGAATCGGCAGCACGGTGCCGTCGGGCGTCGGCGTGGTCGCCACGTGCTTCTCGCCCCAGTACGCGCCGCACGGCCGCGCGTTGACGAACGCCGCCGGCGGCGGTGCATTCACGGACGCCGGACGGACGAGCGCGTCGCTCTCATCGAGGCCAACGATCGCCGCGAGTGCGGGGAGGGACGAAGGAACCGTCAGCGTCTTGTCGGGCGAGCGCAGCTGCGCACCCGCGTAGCTGTAGATGCCGAAGCTCGTCGCAAAGGCCGCCGAGGCCTGCGCGACGGTGCCCGCCACCTCGATGAAGTGACGGTTGCCCGGCGTGTAGCCGATCGAGAAACCCTGCTGCTTCAGCCACGACGTCACTGCGGAGACGTCCTGCGAGGAGGGCGAGAATTGGTCGCGGAACTGGGTCGGCGACAGGAACTGTCCCGCGTTTGCGCTGCCCGGCGTGGACACCGACAGCGCGAAGGCCGCTGCGGCGTCGCCGCCTCGCCA
>QHWQ01000340.1 GCA_003222635.1 Acidobacteriota bacterium
TTTGAAAAGACCCGCGCGTCGCGCGAAGCCCGGCAGTGCCCGCAGTGCCGGACTGAAGCGTTGATTCTGCTGCGGCGCCACGTCAGTCCCGCCCGCCTCGGCCCGCCGCTTGTCACCGAGTATTACGAGTGCGAGTGCTGCGAGTCGCAGTATCAATACTCTCCAGCTGACAATCGCTGGAAGCCGATCTACCAGTAATCAGACACGCATCAGTACTGCCCGCGCGGGGCGGCCCGTTGCGGACGAGATCGCGTGCGCGTAGATCTGCACCTGCCGGCGATAGACGTCGAGGGCGCCCTCGAGCTCGCGATCGGTCTTGAAGTCGATCACCACGACGTGCTTCTCGTCGTGATACGCAAGATCGACGTTGCCTTCGATCAAGATCCCCGAGTCGAGGCGAAGGGTAATCGGCGTCTCGCGATAGCAGCGGTTCCGCCCGGCTGCACGCGCCGCATCACGCATCATCGGATGACCGAGCACGCGCCGGACGATGGCGGCTGCGGCGGCAATTTCCTCCGGTTCCGCGCCGAGCACGCGACCGTGAGCCGCGGCAAGACGGTCGAGGAGGTCGTCGCCCGGTGCGAGCGGCACATCCGCGAGCAGCGCGTGCACCAGCGTGCCGAAGCGTATGCCGCCGGGGCGCGCGATGTCGCCTGCGACCTGCTCGACAGCCACGTCGATCTCGTCGAGGCGAGCCATAAAGGACGATTGCGCTGCGGCCGTTGCGGTCATGACCTCGATGGAAGGCTGCTCTGCCGAAGAGATGGCTTCCTTGCGGGCGTTGCGCCATGAGATGTAGTCGCGTTCGTAGCGCGCGCGAATGTCCGGAGCGACATCCTTGACGATCAGATCATCGCGGCGAAGACCGAGCGGCGCTTCGGCATCCAGGTTGAGCACGCCCGTCTCCGGCGACCACCAGACGACGGAGTACGCCTGCTCTCCACCGCCGAACCGATGCTCCCCCGGGCAGACCGTGCGCATCGTCGCCGGATCGCCATCCGGCCGCTCGAGCACGGTGTCCTTGCTCTTGAACGTGGGGCAACCGGCGGCGGACGACGGCTGGCGCCGGATGTGTTCCGCGGGATAGATCGCCGCGTTCAGTGGCGAGACCCATCCTTCGGCATACGGCTCGTCGCCAACCGCGGGGACGACGAGCAGGTCGCGCGCGCGAGTGGCGGCGACGTAGGCGACGCGCTCCCCTTCACGCTGCTCGCGCCGCAGCTCGAGCTCCTTGTTGTCGTTGAGATCCTTCGGCGACCAGCCGCCGATGCGCAGCGCGCAGAGGTGGCGCTCGTTGTCGATGTACCTGCTCGCATCCCACGGCGTCAGGCGGGCCGTCATGTCCGCGAGGATGACGACAGGAAATTCGAGGCCTTTGGCCTTGTGCACCGTCATCAGACGAACGCCGTCGCTGCCTTCCTCGAGGATCGGCGCTTCCGCGGCCTGCGCGGCGGCGGAGCGCGTCTGCAGCGTCTCCACGAATCCGCGGAACGACATGCCGCCTTCCATCTCGTACTGCCGCGCCAGCTCAGCGACGTGCAGCACGTTGGCGAGCGCCTGCTCGCCGCCCGGGCGCAGCACGAAGCCGACGTGCGCGCGCGTGTGATCGAGCAGCGCCGTGATCGTGTCTGCGGCGGGACGGCGATTGCGCTGCCGATGGAGCTCGCCAAGCGTCTGCAGCGCGTCTCGAATCGGCGTCAGCCGCTCGGGAAGCTCGCCAGGAATCCGGAACGGGTGAAACGACTTCGCCGTGTAGTGGTACTCGAGCAGCTCCTCGTCGCCAATCGCGAACAGCGCACCGCGCAGCGTCGCGAACACCGAGAGCTGATCGTCCGGCCATTCGATGGCCGTCAGCGCCGCACGCAGCGTCTCGATCTCCTCGCGATCGTGGAAGGTCTTGCCGCCGACGAGGAGATGCGGAACGCCGCGCGCTTCGAGCCCCTCCACGTACGCGCGCGTGATGTCTTCGCCGTAGCTGACGAAACGGCGGAACAGCAGACAGATGTGCCGCGGCTTCAGCGGAACCCGCTCGTCCGGGTGACGCCGCTCGGTGACGGTCCATCCGCTGCGATTGACGAGCCACTCCACGTACGCGCCAACGGCTTTCGGCAGCGACTTCTCGATCTCCATCGCCGCGACCGAGTACCGTCCGTAGGGCTTTGGCACGGGCAGCGCGACGACCGACGGCTGTGTCGTGTCCTCGCGCGATCCCTCGAGTGGGACGTAATGCGCCTGCAGACCGTCTGCATCGCCATCCATCACGGGCGCGAAGGCCGCGTTGACGACACGCTGGATGTTGGGAACCGCGCGGAAGCTTTGACGCAGCTCGACGCGAATCGCGCCGGCTCGCTCGAGCTGAGCGCAGACGCGGCGGTAGACGTCCACATCGGCGCGGCGGAACCGGTAGATCGACTGCTTCGGGTCGCCAACGACGAAGAGCTTGCCGCGCTCGGCGGTGACGTGCTCCCAGCGCGTCTCGCTCGCGTCGGCGGCGGAGAGCAGCATCAGCAGCTCCGCCTGCAGCGGATCCGTGTCCTGGAATTCGTCAACGAAGATGCGCTTGAAGCGTTTCCGAAAATCGCGGCGCACGGCGGCATCCTCGCGAACGAGGTCGCGCGCGCGGACGAGCAGGTCGAGGAAGTCGAGCGCACCCTCGCGCTGCTTCAGGGCTTCGTAGCGATCGACGCAGGACAGCAGCTCACCCTGCAACAGCGCGGCGAGCTCTGCGTCCGCTCGCAGCTGGAACTCGGTGAGCGCGAACGTCAGCGCATCGCGTGCCTCGAGCACCTGCGCCCTCGTGACCCCTTTGCCGTAGGTCGGCCCGCTTCCCTTGCGACGGCGCTTGAAGTCGCGATTGCGATGCAGCTCGATGAGACAGGCCTCGAGACCGTCGACGTCATCCAGCGGCATCGCCTTCAGATCGCGGCTCGCCTTGCGGACAGGAGCCGTATCGATGAAAAAGTTGTCGCCGGAATACGACGGCTTCGCGGAGATGTCCGCGAGACGATGGACGAGATCGACGATGGCGGCAATCGCCGCCGCGCGATCGAATGGCTCGCGCGTCCAGGCGCCGCGGAAGTCGCGCCACTGCGCCAGCTCGAACGCCGCGCGCCGCAGGCGCTCGATGGGACCGTCTTCGTCGGCCTCTCCGGGACGCAACGCGCGGCTCGGCCGGCGCAGTGAACGACGGACCCCTTCGGGCGGATTCTCGAGATTCGCCTGCAGCCAGGCGTCGAACGCCTCCCGGAACAGCCGCTCGGATTGACCTTCCGTGAGCACGCGGAACAGCGGATCGACACGCGCTTCGACGGGGCGCTCGCGCAGCAGATCCGCGCAGAAGCCGTGAATGGTGCTGACGTGCGCTTCCTCGAGCTTCTGAATCGCACGCTCCACGCGCTCGATGACGGTCGCATCGCGCGCCTGCTGCCGTTCCTTCTCGAGGCCCTGCCGCAGCCGGAGCTTCAGCTCGCCGGCGGCCTTCTCAGTGAAGGTGACGGCGACAATCTCCCGCACCTCCGCGCGCCCCTCGCGAATGACCGCGAGCACGCGGTGCACGAGCTCGGTCGTCTTGCCGGTGCCCGCCGCCGCCTCGACGACGATCGTCTCGTCGATCGATTCGCGAATGATGCGGCGCGCGTCGTGGTCGGAGCGATCGATCAGCACGCTCATGGCCGGCTCCGCAGCGCGGCGAGGTCCGCGAGCGCGTCCTGCGGCTTGCGCGCGACGCGCCTGGCGACGTCGCGGCCGCAGACGGAAATGAAGTCGCAGCGGCCGCACGCATCTTCATCGGGCGACGCGGCGAGAAAGCCGAGCTCGATCGCGCGGTCGATGATGCGCAGCACCTCGAGTCCGGCGGTCCGCGTCATCTCGTTCAACGGGATCTCGTGCGGATAGAAGCTGCCCGTGGATGTGCAATAGAACAGCCGGCCACCGATGACAGCCGCGTCGAACGCCTTCTCGGCGACCATCGCATAGAGAACCGGCTGCAGAACGGCGCCGCCGCCGATGATCGTCTTGTCGATGCGATCGGGCTTGCGCCCCGTCTTGTGGTCCGTGACGCGCAGGACCTTCGTCTGCCGGTGCGTCTCGATCAGATCGATCGCGCCGCGCAGCCTGAAGCCACCCTCGATGACCACATCCTCGCTGATGCTCGTGGCGTCGCGAACGCCCGGCACCTTGCCGAAGGCGAATTCGAAGCGGCTCGGATCCCACTCGGCGCCGTCGCGCGCGAGGTGATGGAGCCACGCGATCAGATCGCGGCGGATGGAAGCGACCTCATCCACCCACACGCGCTCCACCGCGGGTGCGAGCTCGTCATGCTGTCGTGTGGCGACCTCGTCAACGATCGCTTCGAGCACACCGCGGGCGGTGTCGAGATTGGTCTCGGTGACCGGAAGCTCGCGCCGCCGCTGCAGCTCGCGGAAAAAGCCGAACTGGATCTCGTGAAAGATGCTGCCGCGCGTCAGCGGATCCATCCGCTGGAGCGGCTCCGGCTGCGCCAGCGGCTCGAGACGGTAGAAGGACGCAAGCATGAACTGATACGGGCAGGCGGTGAAGCGCTGGAGCGCCGACATCGAATAGGAACGCTCCGTGAGCCGCCGGACCGCGAGCGCCGCGGCGATCGAGGGCGACACGGCGATGAGGCCGTCGTTTTTCGACCACCGCGTCTGCCCGTGCGCCCAGCGATCCACGACCGATCGCCGCAGGCACTCGTTGAGGCCGAGCAGGTAATGCGCGTGCCCTTTGACCTCGGCGCCGTCTTTCGCGAGCAGGCCGCGCAGCACCGCGAGGTCGTGCTCCTGATCGTCGATGGCCTCGTCTGCGCGCGCCGGGGCCGGCCACGCGAGCGTCGCGCTCCCGGCCTCGCGGGCACGATCCTCGAGCCATTCGTGATCCGGCACCGAACCCGTGACCGCGCGCATGATGTCCAGCGCATAGAACGACGGCACGCGCGCGCGCGATTCGGTCAGCTCGATGCGCGGGTACGACACGTAGAGCCGTTCCGATGCGGCACCCGCGGCAATCTGCAGGAGCAGACGCTCGGACTCGAGGCGATCATCCTGCGTCGGCAGCGCGTCGCTCAGCTCGATGCGCCGGTCGTCGAGCAGGAGCGGATCCTCGCGCGGCTTCTGCGGGAACATGCGCTCCGCCAGACCCGGCACGAAGACGACGCGAAAGGCGCGGCCGCGCGCCTGGTTCGGCGTACCGACGAAGACGCGGCCGAAGCGGCGAGCGGGCGGATCGGCGTCGAGCGTCAGTAGACGATCGCTCAACACGCGGCGCGCTTCGTCGAGATCGACGGGCCCGACGTCGGCCATCGGCCGCACGTCGGCGAGCACGCGCAACACGTACGCCGGCATTCGCAGGACGCGTGGCGCCAGCTGCTCGAACCGATCGAGCCAGTCCCTCCACATCGCGCTCCCGGCGCTTCCAGCGTGCCGCGTCCCGGCCGATGACCGCCGCATCCATCAGCACGCGTTCCCATCGCCACGGTTCCCGCAGCGATGACGCGGGGCGTTCGATCTCCTCGCCTTCAGCTGCCGCGCCGCGCACGCCAAGCGCCTCATCGTTCGACGCCGCCCAGACTTCATTCGTGTCGTCGTCAATCTGCGGCACCTGGCCGAGCGAGAGGTATTCAGCGAATCGCGCGGCGGAGAGATGCTCGGCGCCGCAGGCCAGCAGCGCGAGGAACGCCCGGCCGGCCGGATGGGGGCGGCGAGTGCCGCGATCGAACCAGGCACGAATGCCCGCGCGGCGGAGTGCGTGCTCGAGCAGGCCGAAATAGCTTTGCGGCGAGCGGACGAACACGGCCATCTCGTCGAAACGCACGCCACGCCGCGCTTCTTTCAGGATGCGCCGCGCGATCTCCACGCATTCGCGTCCTTCACCAGGCGCGGAGAACAGCTCGAGCGATCCGTCGGGCTGCCGCACGGGCGGCTCGAGGTCCGTCTCGAACAGGAATCGGCGCAGCGACGCCAGATCGCCGGCCGCCTTCTCGTCGATGCGCTCGAGCGTGCCTTGCATCTCGACGATCGCCGCGGCCGACTTGCGATCTCCCTTCGGCACCGTGGCCAGCGCCGCATCGGCGCCGGCGACCAGGGCCGAGACGAGCGCGCTCTCCGCGCGATCGTTGACGGGCACGTCGAGCAGCAGCAGCGCGCCGCGAACGGGCCGCTCGCGCAGCAGCGCCGCCGCTCGCTGAAGGAGCTCCGCGCGATCGGCGGCAGAGACGTCGGCAAACGACGCATCGAAGCGCGTCAAGAGATCCGCGAGGTCGGCACGCGCGAGGTTCGCCGAGCGCACGGCCTCGGCACCGAGGCCCGTGAGCCGCAGTTCCTGCAGCGTGCGCGCAAGCGCACGGGGAAATCCGGGTAGTCCGGCGACGGGACTGAAATAGCGCAGCGACGTGTCGCGCAGCGCGGTGAACACCGCGCGCGTCGCGACCGCCTCGGCGCCGAGACCGCTGCTCGGTGTCTTGCCGTCGGCCGCGAGCGCAACGACCGCAGTTCTCGCCGCGAGCTGCGTGACGCTCAGTCGGGTGATGCCAATCGTGGCGCCGCGCCCGGCCGCGATCGTCCGCGCGAAATCATCCGCGGCGCCGCGTGTCGCGCCGACGATCGTGATCGGGTAGTCAGCGGAGAACTGCTCGAGGAATGCGGCTGCGGCCCCGAGGCGCGCGGCGGCGGATGCCGCCTCGACGATGCGGAAAGATGGTGTTGGGCTCATGTCTCACCTGCCCCGGCACGACGCGGCCGGGAATCCGGGAACGGCGGGACTACCCCGCCGTGCAAAGCGATTTTATGGCTCTTCGAGAATCTCGTCGAGTCCTTCCGTGAATTCCGCAAATATCGACGACACGATCGATTCGCGCCGTGTATAGGTGCGCCGCGCGCTGATTCGCCGATTCGCACACGTGATCACCGTGACATCGCGCCGATCAAGATGGACGACCCAGCATTCGCGCACGCCATATTCCACGAACCAGGCAAGGCGCTCCTCGGTCGTGCCGATGCGCGAATTCGGAGAAAGCACTTCAACCACGAGATCCGGCGCGCCATTCACATGGTTGTCAACGATCCATTCGCGCTCTTTCGCAATGAACATCAGGTCAGGTTGCACCACGAGCGAGCGTTCCCGATCCAGGACCACGTCAAGCGGAGACAACCACACGCGACCGATATCGCGGGCCCGGACGTACGCGTTCATCACCAGGAAGAAACTCGCAATCGCCGACTGGTGTCGCGCTGTCGGCGCCTCGCGTACGCGAAGCACGCCAAACCGGAGCTCCGCGGGGAGCACTGTTTCCGGCGTGCGGAAGTACTCGTCCACTGTCATCAACTCAGGTGCGGCCATTGGATCTGCGCTCCCCTTCACGACGACGACGATGCCATCGTCGCGGCGCGAATACAAGAGGACGCTACGGTGTAAAGGGAGAGCCTTGCTTTCGCAGCCAGCCTTCGAGGCGCCTGGTGCAGTCGCAGTCGCAGCACGCCCAGTACTGGGTACCGTTTTCGTGCCGGCACTTGCTGCGCGCGTGCGCGTCCTTGACGGAGTCGAACTCGAAGAACTCTTCCCAGTAGGGCCGCTCTTCCGAGAGCGGCGTGGCGCAGAAGCAGGTCTCCACCCACTTGACGCGGCCGTCGGCGAGCTGGCGCGCGTGCGCCATGTCGTGCAGGTATTCGCCGCCGGCGATGGATCCTTCGCCGAGCGAGGCGTCCTCGATCGCGCGTTTCAATGCAGCGCGCCAACCGTTCTTCACGCGCGCGGTGATCAGATATCGCATTCCATTCTCCTTACGTGCGATGGTGCGTCAGTGCGATGGTGCGACGGTGCGTCCGACGGTGCGACGGTGCGAGGGTGCGAGGGTGCGTCCGACAGTGCGAGGGTGCGAGCGAGCGTGCATGCGATACTTCGAACTGTCGAACGGAAACTCGCACCTTCGCACCTCGGACGTACCGTCGCACTTTCGCACCGGTCGCACCTCGCACTCTAAAGTTAGGGAGCCAACCGCTCTCGCCGCCAGGCGCCGTCGGCGCTCTTCACGTAGCGAAGTCGATCGTGCAGGCGACTCGTGCGTCCCTGCCAGAACTCGAACTCGTCAGGGACGATGCGGTAGCCGCCCCACCAGTCGGGACGAGGCACCGGACCGTCGCCGTAGCTGCGCTTCGCGCGGTCGAAGGCATCCTCGAGCGCGTCGCGGCTCTCGATCGCCGCGCTCTGCCGTGAGGCGTAGACGCTGAGACGGCTGTCGAGCGGACGCGTGTCGAAGTACGCGTCCGACTCCGCTGGGCTGATGCGCTCGACCGTGCCGTCGATGCGCACCTGCCGCTCGAGCGAGCGCCAGAAGAACAGCAGGCTCGCGCGGCCGGTCGCCTCCATCTCGCGCGCCTTCCGGCTCTCGTAGTTCGTGTAGAAGATGAAACCGCGCTCGTCGACGCCTTTCAGCAGCACCGTGCGGACCGAGGGCCTGCCGTCTGGTGATGCGGTCGCGAGCGCCATCGCGGTCGGATCCGGCTCGCTCTCGCGCACCTGCTCGAACCAGCGCGCGAACTGCCGCATCGGGTCGGCATCGCAGTGCGCTTCGCTCAGCGGCTCGCCCAGGTACTCGCGTCTGATATCAGCGAGTGACATTCAGTTTGAGGTCGTCTCCGTCGACGATGATGCGCGCGGTGCCGCCCTCGGCGAGTGCACCGAAGAGCA
>QHWQ01000321.1 GCA_003222635.1 Acidobacteriota bacterium
GCCATCGCGCGGCACTGGTCCGTGTACGGATACGTGCCGCCGGCCGCCGCGGCGCGGTCGTCGCGCCGGCGTTTGCCGGACGAACGCTTGTTTTCGGCCTGGTGGAGAACGTCGTGCAGTTCTGAGAAAGAGAAACCCAGACCTTAGGTCCTTCCAAACGCCTCGTTCACCGGTTATAAAAGCGTGCACCCATGAAAACCCCCGTTCGGCGTGCCGCCCTCGCGGCGGCCCTTGCTCTCCTTGTCTGCGCAACCATCGGCGATCATCACGCGGTCTCCGCTCAGAGCAACCGCGCCGCCCGGCCCGATCGCGACAAGGGCACTGACGACAACGGCGTCGACCGCCGGATGTCCGGCGCCGGCCGTCTCGCACGGCTTGCGGCGTCGGGAAAACTGGACAAGATGATTGCGCGTGCACGCGCCGCGCATGAGAAGAAGGACGCCCTCGCGAAGGAGTACGACGATGGGCGCGATGAATCCGAGAGTCCAGAGGACGAAGGACCGACGGGCGGCCAGGCGGAGACCTCCATCGCCGTCGACAGCAGCGGCCAGCATGTCGTCGTCGGCATCAACGACACGCGCGGCTTCGGCCTGAATCCGATCTCCGTCTCCGGCTTTGCGTATTCAGACGACGGCGGCGCGACGTTCACGGATGGCGGCCAGCTTCCGGTCACCACCGGCATATCGTCGATCGGCACGAAGAATTATCCGCAGGTCTTCGGCGATCCCGACGTGAAGTACCTGGGCGGATCGACGTTCATCTACTTCTCGATCGTCGTGAAGAAGCAGACTGCCACCACCACTGCGCAGACGATGGGCGTGCACCGGTCCACCGATTTCGGCCACACGTGGCAGGGGCCGTATGAAATTGGCCCCGCGACGCTGCCGCATGCGGGTGACGCCGCGGACAAGGAGTTCGCCGACGTCGACATCGAGACAGGGCGCGTGATCATGACGTGGAGCAATTTCACGTCGACGCTGAACGCGCCGGGCGGCGTCGAGATTTCCTCCACGTTCTCGGATAACCTCGCGACATTCGTTCCGCCCGCCGTGCCCGCGTGGTCAGCACGGACGATCATCGCCAAAACGTCCACCGACGGGCAGATGTCGATTCCACGTTTTGCGGGGAACAGCTTGCCCGGCAAGGACTCGAGCAACGTCTACGTCGTCTGGTCGCGGTTCAAAACCAACGGGTTCCGCAACATCGGGTTTGCGAAGTCCACTGACAACGGCGCGACCTTTCCCTTGGTGGGCGATCTTCCGGGCACCACCGATTTCCTCCAGTCCGACGAGGCGCTCGGCAACGACCGATCGAACAACGCGCCTTCGCTGGCCGTCGACACCTCCGGCGGCGCGTTCCACGGCAACGTCTACGTCGTCTATCCGAACAACAACAACCTGGACGGCGACGACGTGATGTTCCAGCGGAGCACCGATCAGGGCGTGACGTTCAGCGCACCGATACGCGTGAACAGCCGTCCCTCCACGACGCTCGCGACATCGGATCGATCGCAATGGTTCCCATGGGTCACCGTCGACAAGACCACAGGCCGCGTGTATGTCTTCTTCTACGACCAGGGCATCGCGGCCGACGGCGACCTCACGGAGGCGACGTATCTCTTCTCTGATGATGGCGGCGTCGCGTGGAGCAAGCCGATGCCGCTGTCGGATCGGCCATTCCATGCCGGTTACGGCAACGACACCGGCCAGCCGAACATCGGCGACTACATTCAAGGCGTCGCGCAGAACGGCGCGTTCTCCGCGGTGTGGGCCGGCACGCCGCCGCTCGTCGGCTTCGCCGATGGCGAGCCCGGCTCGACGTCGATGACGGTGCCGGACATGTACTACAAGCGCGTCGCCGCGGGGACGACGCGCATCAGCGCGGCGCTCGGGACAGTCGCGTTCACCGACGCGGGCGGCTCGCTCGGCGGCAACGGCTTCATCGATCCCGGCGAGCAGATCTCCTTCACGCTGCCGCTGCGCAACTACGTCACCAATCCGCTGATGGCGTCCACGCTGACGGGCGTCAGCGCGACGCTCAGCACGTCGACCGCTGGCGTGCTCGTCACGCGGAGCACCTCCGCGTATCCGAACCTGGCCGGAGGCGTGGCGTACACGAACAACACGACGCCGTTTACCGTCTCGATCGGCGACACGTTCGTGCCGGGCACGCATATCGATTTCACGCTCGCGGTCACCAGCGCACAGGGTTCGACGACGCTTCCGTTCACGATGGCCACCGGCTCGCCGCTCACGACGATGTTGCTGACGGAGAACTTCGACGCGGGGCTTCCGGGAGCGTGGACGCAGGTACATCAGGGCGGTGCGAACACGGTCCTCTGGACGACGCGGACGTCGTCGCTCGGGCCGTCACCCGCCGCCATCAGCCGTGCGGCGTTTCATATCAACGCGAATGACGGTCAGGGCATCAATCCGCCGACACGGTGGGAACGCCTGTTGAGTCCGCAGTTCGTCGTCCCTGGAAGCTCCGAGTACGTCACCGTCGACTTCGATGTCGCGTATGACCTGGAAGACGAACCGAGCTTCAACGTGCTCGCCTACGACGGCCTCGTGCTCCGGCTCCAGGACCTCACCGCCGGACGCCTCAGCAGATTTGTCGCGGCCGAAGCGTTCGCCGAGGACTTCAAGACCGCGACGGCGAATTTCTATCCGCGCCGCCTGCTGCGCGCCGATTTCGGATCGGCGTACCTGCAGGACCTGTCCGCCTGGTCGGGTAATTCACGAGGCGCGGGCGCCGACACGAATGGCTTCCGGCACGTGCATCTGAAATTCCCGGGCATGGCCGGCAGCACCGTGAAGCTGTCGTTCGAGTACACGCAGGACAACGGGTTCGACTGCACGAGCCCGCGGCCCGGCGACGCCTGCGGTGTGCTCGTCGACAACGTCGTGGTGCAGAGCGTCGTGTCGAGGCAGCCGACCAACGTCACCGTGACGTCGAATATCAACCCGTCGACGCCGGGACAGTCCGTCACCTTCACCGCCACGGTCACGACGGCGAATGGAACGTTCCCTACTGATGGCAACGTGACGTTCAAGGAGGGCGCGACGGTTCTGTCGGGTCCGACAACGATCGTCAACGGCCACGCGTCGTTCACCACCTCCGGACTCTCGCTCGGTAGCCATACAATCACCGCGGAGTACGTGAGCACGAGCGGCAGCTTCGCGAGCGCCAGCGGCAGCATCGTGCAGCAAGTCGCCGTGGCGATCTCCATCAACGACGTCTCCGTGACCGAAGGCGCGAGCGGCGTTCAGTCCGCGAACTTCACGGTGACGCTGTCGCAGGCGGTCGGATCCACGGTGACGGTCGATTACGCCACGGCGGATGGGTCGGCCACGCTGGCGGACTTCGACTACCCCGCTGCCTCGGGCACCGTCGTCTTTTCGCCGGGCCAGACGACGCGGCCGCTGACCGTGTCGGTCTTCGGCGACTCGCGATTCGAGCCGGATGAGACGGTGCTGGTAAACCTGTCGAATCCGACCAACGCGTTCATGACCGATGCGCAGGGCGTCGCCACGATTCTCAACGACGACGCGCCCGGACCGACGGTCGACGACACGACGGTGAATCAGGCGATCGTGTCGGGCGCCGAGCGGCTGCGGCTGCTCCAGCACAATGACGGCGGATGGTCGTTCGTGGCGTCGGCTCCCACGTGCGGCAGCCATCTGTCATGTCCCAACACCATCGGCGTGACCGCGCTCGCGCTGCTGGCGGCCTACGAACGGACGGGCGACGCCAAATATCTGAATGCCGCCACCGCGTCAGGCAACGCGATCGTGGCGCAGTTCAACTCGACGGCGACCCCGGGCCTCCCGCATACGCAGGACGTCGAGTTCCTCGCGGAGCTCGCGGCGATCACGGGCAATCCGGTGTACAGCACCACGGCGACCGCGTGGTTCCAGGTCGTCAAGAATTCGTACTCGAGCGCGGCCGACAACGTCGATCGGTGGCTGGCTGACCGGACGGTTGGACCCGTCTCGATCAATCAGCGCACGCTCGCGGCGTGGGACCTCGCGTCGCTGATCCGGACCGCGAAGGCGGCGGGCGATATCAAGTACGCCGCGGGCCTCGCCAGCCGCATCGTCGAGCAGGAGCCGCTGTGGCGCGACGAGAACCCGTCGGACGCGCCTGACCCGGCAAACCCGCAAGCCTTCTACTTCACGCCCTTCGCGGAAGGGTCGTTGTTGTGGGCGCTGCACGACCTGCCCGGATTCGACACGCAAATCAACCAGTACCGGGCGTTCCTGCTGACGCAGCAGGATCCCCAGGGCTCGTGGGGCGGAGGCGACCTGCAGCAGACGGCGTACGTCGTGCTCGGCCTCGCGGCAGTCGGGAGCCCGCAGGCGGAAGCGGCGATCCGATCGGCGATGGCGTTCTACCTCACGCAGCAGCTGCCGAATGGCGGATGGCTGGCGACCGCCACCGATCCGGAGATCACGGAAGTGGACTCCGAGATCGTGCGCGCGATGTTCACGCTCTTCAATACGCAGGGCGGTTCGAACATCACGGTCTCGCCCGGGCAGCTGTCGACGCTGACGTTCGCGACGGTGACGGCTCCGGGCATGACGAGCGTGTTCGGGATCAGCCCGTCGCGGCTGCCGGTGCTTCCCGGCGGTTATCGATCGCTCAACGGGCTCGCGTATCAAGTGACGACGACCGCGACGTTTGCGGGAGATGTCACCATCTGCTTCGCGGTGCCATGGGTGGAGGATGCGCAGACGTTCGCGACCGTCCGCGTCCTGCAGCAGGCGACTCGCTCGACGTTCGCGGACCGCACCGTGCTCGCGCCCGGCTCGCCCGCGCCGTCGTTCGACCTGCGCCGCGTCTGCGCGCGAACGGCGTCGCTCGAGCCGTTCGTCATCGCGACGAAGGACGTCACGCCGCCGGCGATCTCCGTGGCGCTGACGCCGGCGACGATCTGGCCACCGAACGGGAAGATGGTCATGGTGACCGCGACTGTTGTCACGAGCGACGATCTCGATCCCGCGCCGCGGATCGAGCTGGTGTCGGTCGTCGGCAGCGGCGCCAAAGGGCGCGGGTCGGAAGTGGCCGATGCGTCGTTCGCCACCGACGATCGGCAGTTCAGCGTCCGCGCGAGCCCGGATGCGGTCTACAGCGTCACCTATCGCGCGATCGACGCGGCGGGCAATGCCACGACGGCAACAGCGGTCGTCCTCGTGCAGAAGTAGGCAGCGCGGCGTAGAGGAAGGCTGAGGGATCGTCCGATAACCCTCAGGATGAACGAAGCCACCTCTACGCCACTCCAGTTCGATCGCGTCGTGTCGCGGTCGGCGGCGCCGGGGCAGGACGCCGCGGCCACGTGCAAAGCGTGCGGCACCGCCATCAACACGGAGTACTACCAGATCAACGGGCATGTCGCCTGCGCGTCGTGCCGCGTGCGCGCCCTGAATTCCGCCAAGACGCCCGGCGGCATCACGCCGCTTCTCGTCGCCAGCCTGTTCGGGCTCGGCGCGGGCATCGTCGGCGCGGCGATTTACTACGCCGTGATCGCACTCGCCAATCTCGAGATTGGCATCGTGGCGATCCTCATCGGCTACATGGTCGGCTACGCGGTGCGTCGAGGCGCCGGCGGACGGGGCGGCCGGCGATTCCAGACGCTCGCCGTCGCGTTGACGTATCTCTCGATCGCGCTCGCCTACGCACCCGTCGCCGTGCAGGCGGCCGGCGGCGGCGACCTGATGCGGGCATTGAGCGTGTCCGTGCAGCTGATCGCCGTCCTGCCGATCATCGTCGTCTTCACCGCGTTTCCGAGCGGATTGATTAGCGCCGCGATCATCTTCTTCGGCATGAGCCAGGCATGGCGCGTGACGGCGACGCCGCGCGTCGATATCCAGGGACCCTATCGCGTCGGCGCGATGCCCGAGCCGCAACCGGTGTGATTCCGCGGTACTGCTACGGCTGCCGCACGGAGCTTCCGCCGGATGCGCTCGCCTGCCCCTTGTGCGGGGTGCTCGTTCATCGCGGATTGCTGAAGCAGCTCGGCGCGGACGCCGAAGCGGCGAGCGTGCGCGGCGATTTTGCCGCCGCCCGCACGCATTGGAACGAGATGCTGCCGCTGCTGCCGGTGAACTCGCAGCAGCACACGGCGATCGCCCAGTGCATAGCCGATGCGACGGCGAAGATCGACGGCGGGTCCGCACGGACCAGCGACGCGGGCCGTTCGTGGTGGTCGCGCATCGCCGGCGGCGCGGCAGCCACGGCGCTGCTGCTCGCCGGCAAGCTGAAGTTCCTGCTCCTCGGCCTCACCAAGGCAAGCACGCTCGTCTCGATGTTCGCCTTCTTCGGCGTCTACTGGTCCATCTACGGCTGGCCGCTGGCGCTCGGGCTCGTCGTCACGATCTACATCCACGAGATGGGGCATGTCGCGATGTTGCGCCGCCTCGGCATCGATGCGGGCGCGCTGATGTTCATCCCGGGCATGGGCGCGTTCGTGCTCCTCAAGCAGCGCATCACGGATCCGCTGACCGATGCGAAGATTGGCCTGGCCGGACCGATCTGGGGGCTCGGCGCCGCGTCCGCCGCGTTCGCGATCTACGCCGCCACCGGCGCGCACATCTGGCTCGCGATTGCGCAGCTCACCGGCTTCCTCAACCTCTTCAACCTGACGCCGGTGTGGCAGCTTGACGGATCGCGCGGCATGCACGTGCTCACGCGCTCGCAGCGGTGGATGATCGTCGGCGTCATCCTGATTGCGATCGGCATGACCGAACAGCGCCTGCTGTTCCTCGTCGGGGCGGTCGCCGTCTGGCGCGCGCTGCAGCAGCAGGTCGGCCCCGGCGACAACCGCGTCGCGGCGACGTTCGCGGGGCTGGTGATCGCCCTTGCGTGGCTCGCGAAAGGCGTGGGCTAGTCAAAAAACCACGAAGGACGCGATGGTCACGAAGGAAACATTTCCTTCGCGCTCTTCGCGACCTTCGTGGTTCAGATCGTCTTCGCGCTCTTAGAAACCGATTCGAAACCCGAACTGCATCGTCCGGAACTGTCCGGCGGTCGGCTTCTTGTACTGCAGCGAGCTCTCCTGCGTGCCGAGCGTGTAGTTCTCCATGTTGAACAGGTTGAACGCTTCGGCAATCAGATCGACCTGCACGCGGTTGGGCAGCGTGAGGCGCTGCTGGAACCGCATGTTCGTCCGGTTCTGCACCGGCTGGATGAAGCCGTTGCGCGGGACGATCGTGCCGTCCGGACGCAGCCGGCCTTCGCCGCCGGGCCCGTAGCCGCGCAGGTCGCCGCCGTAGTTGGTCGACGCACGGTTGCCCGCGCCGAAGTAGTGATAGCCGGACAGCTGGAAGCCTCTCCACACTTCCCAGATGCCGTTGGCCACGAGGCGATGCCGTTGATCCTGCGCGTCGAACGTCCACGGGCCGGCGAGATCATCGGCGAGCGTGAACGGAACGATGATCGCCTCCTGCCCCGGCACCGCCATCAATGGGTTGCCGACACCGGTCCACAGGCCGGACAGCGAGTAGTTCACGGCACCCTGCCAGTTGTGGCTCAGGCGCTTCATGAAGCTCATGTTCAGCGAGTGCAGCGCGCTCTTGCCCATGTAGTAGTTCTGCCCGATGGTGCCGTCGCCGGGGAACGGGCGGTTCGCGCGCACGTTCTGGGGGAGGTTGAGTCCGGTCCGCGGATCGAACGTCAGGTTGATGTTCGCCTGATTGTTCTTCTCGTGACGGCCGCGGTTGTAGAGATAGTCAACCTGGTAGGCCATGTCGCCGCCCAGCTGGTGCGCGACGCCGACCGAGTACTGATCGGTGTACTGCGTGTGCTGGTACTGCGTCGGCGGCCCGAGCTCCTGCGTGGCGCGCTGCAGGCATCCGGTCGCGTTGTTGTTGTAGGCGCAGAAGCGCGCGAGCGCCTGCTCGTAGGTGGGCATCGGCCCATTGAACGGGTTCACGCCGAAGTCCGCGCGGCCGTCGTTCGGGATGTCCACCTGCACGATCGAGCGGTACTCGAGCGCGTAGAGCTCCTGCGACGTGATGTTCTCCGCGTAGTAGCGGCCGCCGCCCGCGCGGATCGCCGTCTTGTCACTGATCGCGTAGGCGACGCCGACGCGCGGCGCGTAGTTGTTCCTCTCGTTCGGGCGCCCCGGCACCATGAACGGCACCACCTGGCCCGCGTTGGCAAAGGCGTTGGTCTGGATGTCCCAGCGCAGCCCGAGGTTCAGCGTCCACTTGTTCGACATGCGCCAGTCGTCCTGCACCCACCAGCCGGCGAGGTTCTGCCGGTCCGGCGTGCGGCGTCCCTGGTGGATGCCGATGTTGAAGTTGGTCACCCACGGGTTGACGGCGTTGAAGTTCCACGTGTCCGCGTTGAATGGATCGGGGAACCAGTCCTGCAGCTGCGCGGGCGTCGGGATCGTCGGCAGGCCCGCGGGACGGCCGGTCGCCGTATACGTGCTGCGGCAGCGCGTGCAGTTCGCGCTCATCTCGGTGTGATAGATGAACTCGCCGCCGGCGCGCAGGTCGTGACGGCCGCGCGCGTCGTACGAATAGGAGTAGTCGTCGCGGAGCCAGTAGCGATCCTGGCCGCGATGACGCGGATAGCCCTGGTTGCCGCCGAAGGTGAAGCCGGTGAAGTTGATCACTGGTCCGCACTGCTGCACCGGGCCGTACGGACCGTGGTCCTTGTACCAGGCGTTGTCCCACCGGGTCCAGCAGGTGTTGCGGTACTGATAGCCGCTGTAGCCAAGCTTGGCTTCGTTCACCGAGCGATTGTTCAGCACTTTGGTCAGCTGGAAGTTCAGCGTGTTGCCCGTTTCACGCGTCGTCGCCGCGGATGACGGGTACGCGCTGCCGCCCGTCAGTCCGTCGTCCCAGTTGCGCCACAGATCGCCCTTCGCCATGAAGCGGGTCTGCGACGAAATCTGGTAGTCGAAGCGGATGCCACCCTGCTTGGTCGTCAGCAGTCCGTCCCTCGACACGTTGAACTTCGGATACGGGGTCGTCCAGACGCCGGTGCTCGGGTTGTGGTCGTAGTCCTGGTAGCCGAAGAAATGCAGCCGGTCCTTGATAATCGGACCGCCGAACGAGCTGGCGATCTGCTGATCCTTGAACGGCGTCACCTTGCCGGCCACCGGATCCTTCGCGTAGCCGAGGTCGCTGTCGCGGAAGTTGCCGCGCACCGATCCTGAGTAGCGGTTCGTGCCCGACTTGGTGATGACGTTCACCTGCACGCCGAGCGAGCGCCCCTGCGTGGCGTCGAAGCGGTTCGAGATGAACTGCAGCTCGGAGATCATCTCCTGGCTCATGAGCGGCTGGCGGCCGCCGCCGAGCTCGTTGCTCACCTGCTGGCCGTCGACGTTGGTCTGGAAGAACTGCTGATCGCCGCCGCCGCCGCGCATCGGGATCGGCGCGTTCTGGTTGACCGACGTCGTGCGGCTGCCCGGGGCGACGAGCAGCAGCGCCATCCAGTTGCGCCCTTCCGCCGGCAGCTCGGAGAACTGCTTCGGATCGATGTTGCCGGCCGGGCTGGTCTGCGTGACGTTGACGAGCGGCGCCTCCGCCGTCACCGTGACGTTTTCCTGCAGCGTCGCCGGCTGCATCTGCACCGGGATGTTCGCCGTCTGGCCCGCGAGCAGCGTGACCTGCGCGCGAACGGACTGGAAGCCCTGGAGCTCCATGAGGATCTGGTACGCGCCGACGCGAGCCTGCATGCGGAACACGCCGCGTTCATCGGTGACGCTCGTGAAGGTGTTGCCCGTGGCGTCGTGGACGGCGGTGACCGTCACACCCGGCAGGACGCCGCCGGATGAATCGGTGACGACCCCTGTGATGACGGCTTCAGTCTGCGCCAACCCGATGGCCGGCAGCGCGAGGATCGCTACGAAGAGAACGCCGACAGACACACTCCGCCGTACCAGACCCATGACCCCCCCAATTTCTGCACTGTCCCGGATGATCGCGGGAAACTAACGTACGGCCGAGGTAGGGTCAACGAGAAAAGGCGCGCACATCGCCGCTATTCGCGTTGATACCACGCGATCCAGTCTGATCCGCCGTCTGTATAAATCGCTTTGGTCTCGCCAATCTGATGAACGGGAATCGCCGGCAGCTCGAAGAGCGGATTATTCGTCAGCAGTACTCCCTCCGAGTGCAGCATCCGAGCGATGTTGGCCAGCGCGAGCGACTGCTCGAAGACGTCGTAGTAGATCAGGATGTTGGTCGCGATCACGAGATCGAAGCGGTCGCTGTCGGGCAGGGGTTCGGGACGCTGCAGGATGATGTCGAGATCGCGCGGCGTGATCATCTGCACGACGTCGGGGCGGATCCGGACCGCGCGCACGTCCACGCGTCCCGCCGCCGGCGGCGGCGCCACGGGCGGAACGGTCGCGCCAATCTTCCCGCCGACCCGCGTCCAATAGCCGAGAAGATCGCGCTCCCATTGCTGCGCCGGATCGCGCGGAAGCTGAATGGTGTAGCCGGCGCCGCGCGCCGCACGCTGCCGCGCGGCGGCGATGTGATCGTTGACGCGCGGGTTGAGGTCGTAGGTCATCAACTGAAAATCGCGTGGGGCCGCCAGGTTCCGCGCGCGCAGCGAGTCGGTGACCGCGAAGGGCTGAATCGTCTGCACCGGGTAGAAGTCGTAGCCTTCCTGCTTGTCGGTGAAGTCGAGGCCGGGCCCAATCACCGCGACGCGCCGAACGCTCCCCTGTTTGAGCACGCCCATCGCCGCGGCGTCCTTCAGCGCCGCATCAATCGCGAACGCCGCGTAGATCGAGGTATCCGAGGACAGCCCGCGGTTGCGGAACAGCGTCGCGCCGGGTGCGCTGTCGCGGAAGTAGGCGTCGTAGTCCGCCAGCATGCGCGTCAGGGCGGCGCGCAGCACCTCCCGGGCGCCTTGCCTGCCCATGTCCGTCGTGAAGTCGATGCCGTGCCGTTCGATCACGCGCCGCGCGAACTGCAGCCGCTCGTTCGCGCCGGGTGACGCGACGGCCGCAACCAGGTCCTTGATGCGCGCCTGCACGACCGGATCCGCCACGACCGCATCGGGCTCACGCGTTGCGACCGCGGTCGCAAAGGAATAGCGCGGCTGGCTCGTGAAGGTGACGCCGAAGAGGAGAAAGGTGATGACCGAGTCTTCGTCGCCGGCCGCGAGACGCTCGCGAATCTCCGTGTCGCGCGTCGACACCCACGCCGGCCACGACGCTTCACGCTGCATGGGCGTCAGCGATCGAAGCGCGTCGGGAATCAGCTCTGGACGGAGCGCATCGAGGATCGGTTTCGCGTCCGAGTAAGGGATATTGATGCGGCCTTCCGTCTGCGCCGCAACCAGCCAGGACCACGAAAACCATGAAACCACGAAGGCCACGAAGGCCGCGAAGAAAACAAATTTTTTCACTTCGTGTTCTTCGCGCCCTTCGTGGTTCACCCCGTCTTCGTCACCTTCGCGACTAGAAGGTCGCCCTGAACCCCAACTGCAACTGCCGCGGTTTGTACGCGACATTATCCTGCGCCACCGGCGCCCCGAAGTTCGCCGCGCCGATCGTCGTCACGTAATTGCCGTAGTTGACGTGATTGAACAGGTTGAACACTTCGACAATGCCGTCAAACGATGCGTGATTGGCCAGACGGAAATTGCGAAGCAGGCGCATGTCCACGCGGTGCAGGGGCTTGCCGACGAAGTTGTTCCGCTGCTCGATCTGCCCCGTCGTCCGGTTGAACAGGTTGTCACCCGATGTGCCGAGGTTGCGCACGTCGGCGCTGAACGCCGTGGCAAAGCGCATCCCGGATCCGTAGAAGTACAGTCCGCTCAACTGGAACCGATGCGGCAGCTGCCACACGCCGTTCAGCGTCGCGCGGTGGCGTTGATCGGCGACGCTGTAGGTGTACCAGCCACCGAGATCCCTCGCGGTGGCAAACGGCAGCGAATCGTACCGAACGTAGCCCGTTGCCGGATCGATGGTCGCGCTCACCGGGTTCGGTTCGGCGTCCTTCAACGTCGCCAGCGTGTAGGTCGCCTGCATCTCCCAGTTCTGGCTGAACCTCTTCGTCACGGCCGTCTGGAGACCGCGGTCGTTCTGGTATCCGTCCTTGCTGAACCGGACGACGTTGACGAGACCCCAATCGGGAAACGCCCGCCGCGTCAGGTCCGTGAACGGATAATTGACGCCCGTCGCGGGGTTGTACGTGAGATTCACGTTGCGCTGAATCTCCGTGTTCTTCAGGTTCGTCTGCACGTAGTCGGCGGTGACCGCCATCGTGCTGCTCAGCTGCCGCTGGATGCCGATGGACGTCTGGTAGCTGTACGGAATGTCCATGTACGGGCTGTCGATGCGGGTCAGGTCCGGACGGATGCATCCCGGCGCGTTGCCGGTCACCGAGCAGAGACGCGCCTTCAGCTGATCGTAGGTGGGAGCCGGTCCATTGAACGGGTTCGTCACGAAGTCCGGACGCCCGTCGTACGTTATCTCCGGGATGATCGTCTGCATCAGCGCGTGCGTGTAGAAGCTGTCGCGAGCGAACATCTGCGCGTAGAACTTGCCGAAGCCGCCACGTACGACGGTGTTGCTGCCGAGCGTGTAGGCGAAGCCAAGCCGCGGCGCGATGTTGTTCTTGTCCGCGTGGCGGTTGGGCGGCAGGAACGGCTTGATCTCGAGTCCGAGGTTCTCCGCAAACGCGCCAACCTCCAGGTCGTAGCGCACGCCGGCGTTGACCGTCAGCTTCGACCCGATCGTCCAATCATCCTGGAACCACGCCGCGGGCATGTGCTTGGTCTCGTGCATCTCGGGACTGCCGATCGCTTTGCGATAGCGGACGATCACGCTGCCGGGAATGGAATTGAGCAGCCACGTCGAGGGATCGTTCCACACGGGGAACAGCGACTGGATGTTCGACGGGACGGGGCCGCCGCGCGCATCGAGCCAGCCGCGGCAGTAGTTGCACCACGACATGTCGGTGATGGTGTTGTACAGATATTCGCCGCCCGTCTTCACGTCGTGGTGTCCCTGTGCCGTGAACGAGAAGCTGAAATCGTCGCGCACGTTGTAGGTCGTCGGATTCCACCGGAACGGCGTGCGGCCGACGTCCGAGAGCCCCGGACCGATCGACAGGCCGTTGTTGAACTGGATCTTTCCGACCTGCTCGTTGCCGATGTACGACGTCTCGTTGTCGTACTGCCGGAAGACGCCGGCGACAATGATGTTGACGGTCCGGCTGCTCGCCTGCGTGAGCTGAGCGCCGACGCGGACCATCTTCGCGAGCTCGTGCGTCGCGGCCGACGGATGATCCGTCGAGCTGTTCAAGTCGAACCGGTTCGGCAGCAGCTGCCGCCACCAGTTGGTGCTCACCATCAGGCGGCGCTGCCCGCCCAGATCCGCGTCGAAGCGCGCGCCCGATTTGTGCTCGGTCCGCGTGTTCACCAGATCCTGGTTGAACGCCGGGTACGGCGTCGTGAACGCGATGTCGCGTGGCTCGCGCTCGAACTCCCAGTGCCCGAAGATGTGCATCCTGTCCTTCTTGATTGGACCGCCGTACGTGCCGACAATCTGCTGATCCGAGTACGGAAGGATCTGATGACGGATGAAGTCCTGAGCACCCCATTTCGAGTTGCGGAAGTAGCCGGAGAAGGTGCCAACGGGAATATTGGTGCCCGACTTGGTCACCGCGTTGACGATGATGCCGGCCGAGCGGCCCTGGGCGGCATCGAAGCGATTCGTGATCACCTGGAACTCGGCGATCGATTCGCGGCTGAAGTTCGGATTGGTGAAGGTGCCTGCCACCGTCTGCGTCACCTGCTGCCCGTCCATCGTCAGGTTATAGGTGCCCTGGACGCCGCCGCTGCGGCCGGTGCGCGCGACGGGGCCGCCGGTGCCGTTGGTCCCGACTTCGTTGGCGCGCGAGCCCGGCGCGAGCATCACGAGGTCCACCCAGTTGCGTCCCGACAGTGGAATCTCGGAGAGCTGCTTGGCGTCGAGGTTGCCGCCAACGGCGGAATTCTTCATGTCGACCAGCGGCGCTTCGCCCGTGACGGTCACCGATTCCTGCACCGTTGATGGAGCCATCTGGAGATCGAGCGTCGCGGTCTGGCCGACGAGCAGCGTGACGCCGGTGCGCGTGATGGTCGCGAAGCCGGGAAGCTCCGCGGTGATCCGGAAGTCGCCAATCCGGACCGGGATCCGGTAGACGCCAAGCGTGTCGGTGACGCCGACAAACTGTGTTCCGGTTGCCTCGTGCAGCGCGGTGACGGTCACGCCCGGGAGAACACCGCCCGTGGAATCGACGATCTTGCCAGTGATCGTGGCCTCCTGTGCCGATGCTGCAGCGGGCAGCGCGAGCAGCGCGCCGACCACGGCAACGGCCACCGAGAGCCGTCTTGCCAGTCGCATGAAGCCTCCTATCCCGTGAAAAAAGCTGGCCAATAATAGTCCAATGTCTCTGACGCGCCGCTCGTTTGTCGCCGCTGCTGTGGGATCGCTGACGGCGTTCTCGCGCCTGCCCGACGTCGCTGCGGCTTCGCCGCGGCAAAGTCGGGACGTCGAATTCGCGTTCCGGCAGTACCACAACCAGACGCCCACCAGCTCGCTGCACAAGCGCCTGGTCGAGCTGTGGGAGGCGGTGTACGAGGAGAGCAACCACCGGCTGGTCTGCAAGGTCTTCGCGCAGAACAACAACATCCAGGGGAGCGATCCGGCGGCGCTCGAGGCGCTCGTCAACGGCGACATTCAGTTCTTCACGCTGATGGGCGGCATCCTGGGGACCATCATGCCGGTCGCGGAGGTCCAGCAGGTGCCGTATGCGTTCCGCTCGGCGGCGCACGCGCATCAGGCGATGGACGGTCCGCTCGGCGCGTATCTGATCGAGGAGATGGCGGCGAAAGGTATCCACGGCTTCCGCGTCGGCGCCTTCGACAACGGGATGCGGGAGATCACGTCGAACACGCGGATCGCCACGCCCGCGGATCTCGCCGGCCTGAAGATGCGCGTGCCCGCGGGCCAGCTCGTGGCCGATACGTTCAAGGCGTTCGGCTGCGAGCCGGTGACGATCAACAGCGACAGCATCTACGCGGCGCTGAAGGACGGCCGCGCGGACGCGCAGGAGAATCCGCTGACGCTCGCCGATCAGTTCAAGCTCTATGAGGTGGTGAAGTACGTGGCGATGACCGACCACATGTGGTCGGGCTTCAATCTGCTGGCGCATCTGCCGACGTGGCAGCGGCTCCCGTCCGATCTGCAGGCGATCGTCGATCGCAACGTCGCGAAGCACGTGAAGCTGCAGCGCCAGGATCAGATCGCCGCCAACACGCGCCTGCGCGCCGAGCTCGCGACGCGCGGCCTCGCGTTCAACACGCCCGATCCCGCGCCGTTCAAGAAGCAGCTTGCGGGTGTCTACGCGACGTGGAAAGAGAAGCTTGGATCGAAATGCTGGAGACTGCTCGAGGAAAGTACGGGATTCCGAGGCTGAACCACGAAGGTCGCGAAGACCGCGAAGGTCACGACGCTCTGTCTGTAATCGTCCGACGTAGTGTCCGGTCGTAGGGAGGGACCTTCAGGCCGCCTGCCTTATTCGGCGGTCACCCGCATGCGCTCCGCGTCGCATATCCGCATGTGCACCCCGCACGTGGAACGCGCTGCGCACGTTGGACGATGACCGCGGGCCGGCATGGTCGCCGCTTCGTACTCTTCATAACAAGCTGACTGGTGGGGGGCTCAACCTGCCTCGTCCCGCTCGACGTGCTCGCGCGTTGCGGTCGTCGCTCTCGGCAGCGCTCCGACGCTCGGCGTCAAGTATGCGGATGACCGCCGTCGTACAAATGCGAACTTATCCCTGGTCCGGTCTCGAACGGTTTAAGGGTATCGGACGGGCCCACGAACCGATCTTGTTGTTGCGGAGCTTTCTCAGCGCCTTGAAACCTCTTGCGGAGTTCAATGGGCTGGCCTGCGAATCACGCTTGTAGATATGCCGAAACAGGCCTTCGAGTTCGGTGATCTCTTCATCTCGAATGTTGTCCCATACGGCGAAGACTGAGAAATGCGTCCATCGTCCTCGTTTTAATCGGCGATGCTGTCGTAAGCGACTGCGGATCCCGCCACGACCAGCCCATGCCATACCGATGTACACAACGTCGTAGCACGTACGCTTTGGTCTTGTTTCGTTGGTCTGACGATAAAGAACGTAGAGACCGCGGAGTCCCTTCGGTAACTCGAGAACTCGATCCTAGCGACGCGGAGCGCATGCGCGCGGCCGCTGACGA
>QHWQ01000341.1 GCA_003222635.1 Acidobacteriota bacterium
CCGGCAGACTCTGCACGGTTCCGCTCACGAGCACGTCCAGGCGCGGCACGGTGTAGGAGCCGAGGAACTTCACCTGCGTCAGCCAGTTCGTCGCCACGTGGCAGTACTCGAGGGGGATCACGTTGGCGACGGTGACCAATCCGCTGTTCGCGGATCGGCTCTCGATCGGCTCGGGCACCTTCGCGAGGACGTCGCAGTTGTCGGTCACCGTGCGGCCCGTGCTCGTGCCGCCCTGCACGAGCAGCCCCTTGATGTAGCGCGCGGTGAGGTTCACATCCACGCCGTGCCAGTGCTCCGTCTGCGTGCCGTAGTTGCTGGCGGCCGCGATCAAGGTGTTGGACGGCAGCCCGAACTTCGCCGGGTTCAGGTTGTACATGTCGTGGATGGTGTAGCCGCCGCCGTCCGGCAGCCGGGGATCCGACGGCGCCGCGAAGTCGAACTTGTCGAAGTCCGCCGCTGCGAGCACGCGGTTGTCGTTCACGCGGAAGTTGCCGTAGGTGCGGCGGAAGTAGCTGACGTCGACCGACGTGCGCGGCAGCAGTTCGTGCTGGATGCCGGTCGAGAACTCCCAGTTGTAGGTGCGCTTGCCCCACCCGTGCATCAACGCCGGATCGTAGGTATTGCCCGGCACCGGCTGCCCGAAGTTGGCGTTGGCCATCGCGCCGCATTCGCCGTTGGCGGCCGGGTTCAACAGATCGCACTGCGCCACGTAATCGCGGTTCGCATCGTTCCACGATCGCGTCGTGCTGGTGATCAGCGTGTTGATCGGATTCGGATCGGTAAAGATAGGCCCGCCGGCCGAGGCATTCTCCAGGTACTTGTTCAGGCTGACCTTCACCGCGGTCTTGCCGTTGCCGAAGACGTCGTAGACCGCGCCGAGATTCGGCGTCAGGTCGTGCCACGTCAGGAACCCGTGCTGCGCGGGGAACGTCAGGTTGCGGTTCGGCGTCAGCGGCGCGGGACCGAGACTCTGTTCGGGCCAGCCATCCGATACGTAGCTGTACCTGACGCCGTAGGCGGCGGTGAGTTGATGGATGGACCACTTGTCCTGCGCGTAGACGCCCAGGTTGTGCGCCATGTCGGTTTCCGTGTAGATGGGAAACGCGCGCTCGCTCAACTGGTTCGGAACGGCGTTCAGCAGGCGATAGCTGATCGGGTTGAGGCTTTCGCTGGTGAACTTGTTCCATCCGTTGGTGTGATTGAAGCCGACCTTCACCGCGTGGGCGCCGGTGATGTACGACGCGCTGAACCGCGCGTGGATGCTGTAGGTCGGCGCGAGCCGCGTGGCGTCGATGGCACGGAACGCGAGGCCGGTGGCCTGCTCCACGGCGGGAATCATCGACGGGCTCAGGCCAGCCATGTGTCCGAGGTTGCTCGCCGCGCGATAGCGGTTCACGCCCGCTTCGAGCAGCAGATGGTTGTTGACCGGCGAGGACCAGTCGATCTGCGTCTGCCGCTGCAGCGGGTATTGACGGGTCTGCGCCGCCTCGGGCGCGGTCGTCAGGCTCACGGCCGACGGCGTGTAGTCGATGATGTCGTCGTTCCAGCTGATGCCGATCTTGTTCTTCGCCGACGCCTGCCACGTCAGGCGCAGCTGCCCGCCCTTCCACACGGTGGGATTGAACGCGCGACGGCGAGCGGCCCGCCGAACCCCGGGTTGAAGTCGACGTTGTTCTTGAGGCGGTCGCCTTCACGCAGTCCGCGCGCCTGCAGCGCCGAGGTGATGTTGCTCGCCTGCCACGACGGGCTCGCATAGCTGGCGAACAGCGCACCGGTGAACGTATTGCCGCCCTCGCGCGGAATGACGTTGATGCGGACGCCGCCGGTCGTGTACTCCGCGCCGGCGGAAGCCGTATCGACGTTCACCTCCTGCGTCGCGACGGGGTTGATGTTGACGGGCGTGGAGAACCCGGTTGACGCCTGGCCGGTGGTCTCGACGCCGTTGCGCAGCGTGATCTGATCTCCGGTGCGGCTGCCGTGGACGCCGACGCTGCCGATGGGATTCCCGGACGACGAGGAACCACCGACGTCCTGATTCGTCAGCCCGCCGCGCGACACGCCGGGAATCAGCGACGCCAGCTCGTAGGCGGTGCGGCTCGTCGGGATGTTGTCGATGATCTCGCGGTCGATGACGCGCTGCCGCTTCGTGTTCTGCACGTCGACGATCGGCGTTTCGCCGGTCACGGTGATGGTCTCTTCGAGCGCGCCGACGCGCAGGTCCGCGTCGATCTTCGCGGTGAAGGTCCCGGAGAGCACGATGCCATCGCGCTTCACGGTGTTGAAGCCGGCGAGCGTGAACGTCACGCTGTAGGTGCCGGGCACGAGATTGACGATCTGGAACTGGCCGGTGCCGTCGGTGACGACGGAACGGGTTTTCTCGATGAGTGCAGGACTGCTCGCCTCGACGGTGACGCCGGGCAGGATGGCCCCGGACGTATCTTTCACGACGCCGGCGATGGTGGCTTGCGCATAGACCTGAGCGGGAACAACCGTGAGGAGGAAGGATAAAACGACCAACCGGGTCAGCTTCGCGAAGGCGCGCATGTGGGTCCCCCTTGAGACGTGGACGTCAGAGGAGGGGAGTATAGTGCAAGCCCAACCTGCCCAACCCGCCTTAGAAATCGAACTGCAGGCTCACCTTCGCAAACCGCGCGGGCATGATCGTCGTCGGCTGCAGCCATGCGGGGCCGAAGGTGTTGTTCTGCGCCAGGATCGTGCTCACGTTGAGCGCGTTGTACAGGTCAAGGCTGACCGTGCTGCGGATCTTTCCGTAGCGCAGGAGCTTGCCGACGCGGAAGTCCACCTGATTCAGGCGATCGCCGAACACGGTGTTTGGATCGATCAAGCCGACCGACACGTTCGCGGCGCCGCCCGAGAGCGGACGGCCGAGCGTCTTCGCGGCTTCCGCCGTCGGCAGATTGTAGTTGGCCAGCATGGGCGGGCCCGGCAGGTTCTGCAGCGTGCCGCTGACGAGCACGTCGATGCGCGGGATCGTGTACGAACCGAGGAACTTCACCTGTGTCAGCCAGCTCGTCGCGTTGTGGCAGAACTGGAGCGGCCGGATCGCGGCCGTCGTGATCAACCCGGAGGTCGCGCGCGACTCCGCCGGTTCAGGCACCTTCGAGAGCAGCGCGCAGTTGTCGGCGACCGTCCGGCCTGTGCTCGTGCCGCCCTGCAGCAGGACGCCCCGCAGATAGCGCGTCGCGAGGTTCACGTCCACACCGTGCCAGTACTCGATCTGATCGCCGTAATTGCTTGCGAGCGTGACGAAGTTGTCCGATGCCAGGCCGAACTTCGCGGGATTGAGGTTGTACATCCCGTGGACCGCGTATCCGCCGCCGCCAGGCAGACGTGGATCGGACGGCGCGGTCACGTCGAACGTGTCGAAATCGGTGGGCGAGAGGACGCGGTTGTCGGTGATGCGCGCATTGCCGTACGTGCGGCGGAAGTAGGAGACATCGACTGACGTGCGCGGCAGGACCTCGTGCTGCACGCCCGTGGAGAACTCCCAGTTGTAGCCGCGCTTGAACCAGCCCTGCGTCATGGCGGTGTCGTAGACCGCGCCTGGTACCGGCAGCCCGAAGCTGGCGTTCGCCATGGCGCCGCACTCGCCGTTCGCCACCGCGCTCATCAGGTTGCAATCCGGAACGTAGTTGCGATTGGTGTCGCTCCACGACCGCGTCGTCTGCGTGATGAGGCTGCTGAGCGGGTTGGGATCCTGCGCGATCGGCGCGCCCGCGGAGAGCGCTTCGAGATAGCGGTTCAGGCTGACTTTGACCGCCGTCTTCCCGTTGCCGAACAGGTCATACGCGGCGCCGAGATGCGGCGTGATGTCATGCCATGAGATGAACCCGTGCTGCGCCGGGAAGCTGAGATCGCGCGTCGGCGTCAGCGGCGACGCCCCGAGGTGCTGTTCCGGCCAGCCGATCGACGCGTAGCTGTACCTGATGCCGTAGGACGCCGTCAGCTGATGGATGGTCCACTTGTCCTGCGCGTACACGCCCATGTTGTGCTCCATGTTCGTGTCCGTGACGATCGGAAACGCGCGCTCGCTCAACTGATTCGGGATGGCGTTGTTCAGGCGATAGCTGAGCGGATTGAGATTCAGATACGTGAAGCCGTTCCATCCGCTCGTATGGTTGATGCCGACCTTGACGTTGTGCGCCCCGGTGATGTACGACGCGGCGAAGCGGATGTGCAGCGTCTTGGCCGGCTGCAGGCGATGCGTTTCGAGCGAGCGGAATTTCAACCCGGTGGACTGCTCGGTCGCCGGAATCATCTCGGGAGTGATGCCGCGCAGCGGCAGGAGATCGCTGGCCGCCCGGTAGCGGTTGAAGCCTGCTTCGAGCAGGACGCGGTTGGTGATCGGCGAGCTCCAGTCGACCTGCACCTGCCGCTGCAGCGGGTAGATGCGGTTCTCCGCGGCCTCCGGAGCGAGCGTCAGGCTGACGCTCGTCGGCGCATACCTCACGCTGTCTTCATTCCAGTTCACGCCGATCTTGTGCTTGGCCGCCGCCTGCCACGTGAGGCGGAGCTGGCCGCCTTTCCAGACCGACGGGTTCGCGGCGGGCCTGGCGAGATCGGGTTCGAACACCCAGACGTTCGGGTTGTTCTGGTTCTTGTCGTAGTACATGCCGGTGACGTAGTTCGCGGAGTTCTTGTAGCGCGCCGAAAGGAAGAACCAGACCTTGTCCTTCTTGATCGGGCCGCCGAAGCCCGGGTTGAAGTCGACATTGTCCTTGATGCGATCGCCGGAGCTGACGCCGCGCGCCTTCAGAGCCGGCGTGATGTTGTCCGCCTGCCACGAAGGGTTGGCGTAGCTGACAAACAGCGCGCCGCTGAAGATGTTCCCGCCATCGCGCGGGATGACGTTGATGCGGACGCCGCCCGTGGTGTACTCGGCGCCGGCCGATGCCGTATCCACGCTGACTTCCTGCGTGCCGATCGGGTTGATGTTGACTGGCGTCGAAAACCCCGTCCCCGACTGCCCGACGGTCTCGATGCCGTTGCGCAGCAGCAGCTGGTCTCCGGTGCGCCCGCCGTGGACGGCGACGCTGCCGATCGGCGTGCCGGACGAGGAGGACCCGCCGACGTCCTGATTGGTGAGGCCGCTGCGCGACACACCCGGAATGAGCGACGCCATGTCGTAGGCCGTACGGCTCGTCGGGACGTTGTCGATGATCTCGCGATCGATGACGCGCTCGCGCTTGGTGTTCTGCACGTCGACGAGCGGCGTCTCGCCCGTGACCGTGATCGTTTCTTCGAGCGCCCCGACGCGCAGGTCCGCGTCGATCTTCGCGGTAAACGATCCGGACAGCACGATGCCTTCGCGCTTCACGGTATTGAAGCCGGGCAGGGTGAACGCCACGCTGTAGGTGCCGGGCACGAGGTTGACGATCTGAAACTGGCCCGTGCCGTCGGTCACGACCGAACGGACTTTCTCGATGAGTGCCGGACTGCTCGCCTCGACGGTGACGCCGGGCAGGACGGCGCCCGACGTATCTTTCACGACTCCGGCAATGCTGGCTTGCGCGTACACGTGAACGGGAACAATCGTGAGGAGGAACGGCAAAACGGCCAACCGGGTCACCTTCGCGAGGACGCGCATGTGAGCTCCCCCTTGATGTGTGGACGTCGGCGGACGGGAGTATAGTTCAAGCCGCCATGCGCTCTGTTGCACGCTCCGCGTTCGTTCTCGCGTTCGCCCTGCTGCTGCAGCCGGTGGTGGCAGGCCAGCGCGCCCCATTCGCGACCCCGCCGCCGGGCTCGGGGCCGACGCAGATGGCGCCGTACCGCGAGTACGGCGGATGCCCCGAAGAGCCGAGCGCGTTCCACCAATGCGCGCTCGAGAAGATGAAGACGTTCACGCCGCCGCGCACCGCCGACGGCACGCCGGACTTCAGCGGCTTCTGGCAGCGAATCGTCGTCCGCAACATGGAGAACATCGAGGAGCATCCGCAGACGATGGACACCTCGGGCGGGAAGAGCTCGATCATCGATCCGGCCGACCGCCGCATTCCGTATCAGCCGTGGGCCGCGGCCAGGCGCGACGAAATGTTTTCAGCCTACGTGAACCCGCTGGCGCTCTGTACGCCGCTGGTCTCGCCCAAGCAGGCGTACGGTCCGGGAACGTTCCGCGTCGTGCAGACGACCGGCTCCGTGTTCATGATCAACGACTTCGCGCACACCTATCGCATCATCCCGACTGACGGCCGTCCGCATGTCGGTTCGAACATCAAGCTCTACTCGGGCGATTCGCGCGGGCGGTGGGAAGGCAACACGCTGGTGATCGACGTGACGAATCAGCGCGACAGGCAGTGGCTCGATGCCGTCGGCAACTTCTTCAGCGAGAACATCCACGTCGTCGAGCGCTTCACGATGATCGCGCCCGATGTCATCCACTACGAGGCGACGATCACCGATCCCAACGTCTACACGCGTCCGTGGACGATGGTGTCGGGGTGGAGACGGAACAACGACAAGCCGCTGGAGATCTGGGAGAACGCGTGCTGGGAGGGGATCCAGCAGAACCTGGACGAGACCCTCTACGGCCACAAGCAGTATCCCGGCGCCGACGCGCTACGAAGATAGGTCCGCCTGAAGGACAAGTCCGCCTGAAGGACAAGTCCGCCTGAAGGACAAGTCCGCCTGAAGGACAGGTCCGCCTAAAGGCGGACACTACCGCATATCGCGCGTTCCGGTAGCGTTCCAGTAGTGTCCGGCTTTAGCCGGACCTTTAGCCGGACCTTTAGCCGGACCTTTAGCCGGACCCCTGCACCGCATCGATGATCGCCTGCGGATTCTCCGACGCGATGACGAGCCGATTGCCGGTGGCGAGATAGGTGTAGCGCACGTTGATGTGCGCGTTGGCGATCTTCTGAAACACGCCCGCCGCCGCGCCCGGTTCGTCGGCGACCGGCACAATCGCCACCTGCTGCTCCTGGACGACGCGAAAGCCGGCATCGGTGAGACACCGCCGCGCGGCGGCGAGATCCGGCGCGAGCACGTGCACCATGCCGTTCATCTCCGAATAGCCGTCGATGTTGATCCCCGCGGCGCTGACGCAGCCGATGGCCCGCGCCAGCATTCCCGGACGATCCTCCTGCAGGCTCACCGCGAGATCGGCAGCGACGTGAG
>QHWQ01000342.1 GCA_003222635.1 Acidobacteriota bacterium
TCGCGCGCGTAGATGGAATCGAGACTCGTGCGCTCGTCTGCCGGAAGGAAATCGACCTGCGCGCCGGCGCCGCGCAGGATACCGACGAACGCCTCGAATTCCTCCGACGCTCGTGCCACCGCCGGCGCCGCGCTGAAGTTCAGCAGCTTCCACTGCGCGGCTATCGCTTCGTCGCTGACAAACGCCTCGCGCGGATGCTTGACGAGTACGCGCGTCAGGCGGCCGACCTCGGAGAGCGAGTTATCGCGCACGGCGCTTCAGCATGTTCATGCCCGTCACCGTCATGACGATCTCTCCACGCTGATTCAGCACCTCGAACAGCGTTCGCACGAGCCCGCGATCCGGTTTCGACGCGGAGGGGCGCGCCTCGAGCACGGTGGCGCGCACCGACAGCGTGTCGCCCGGCCGCACCGGCTGAAACCAGCGGAGCTCATCGGCGCCTGGCGACGCGAGGCTCGCCACGCTCGACAGATAGTGATCGACCGCGAGGCGCATCATCAGACCGGCCGTCTGCCATCCGCTGGCGATGAGGCCGCCGAACTGCGTGTGGCGCGCGGCTTCGGCATCGACGTGGAAAGGCTGCGGATCGTATCGCCGCGCGAACTCGATGATCTCCGGCTCGCTGATGGAGATCGTTCCCAGCTCGTGAACGCTGCCCGGAACATAGTCTTCGAAATAGCGTTCGGTCATCTACTTCCAGCGCGTCAGAATCGATTCGCGGTCGAACAGCCTGATGCCGACCAGCATCAACGCGACATTCAACATCGCCAGGCCAGCCGACATCGTCAGCAGCAAAGCGCTGGTGAGCTGCAGGTTGGCTGTGAACTCTCCGACCAGCAGCAGCGTAATCGGCAGGATGATCAGCGCGCCAATCTGCTGCGCGCTGCGCGCGTCGTTGACGCGCGACGACACGCAGACCGCCATCTGCAAAGCCGCGAGCGACGCAAGCGGCCCCAGCAGGAACATCGTCAGCAGCGCGCGCGGCAAGAACAGCGTTCGATAGACGCCCGGGTGCGCGAGGACGACGACGCCGCCGACATAGAGCGTGAAACAGACGAGCGCCAGGAGAATGCCGGGCACGAGCGCGCCGAGGACCTTCGCGGCCAGCAGCTCGAATGTCGTGAGCGGCGTCGCCAGCAGCGGCTCGAGCGTCCGCGCCTGCTTCTCGCCGACAACCGCATAGGCGGCGACCGACATCGCGCCGGCGACGGGCGTGAGCACGAGGAGAATCAGGAACTGCTGGAAGATCATCGCCTGGATGGCGCCTTCCGCATCGAGACCACGGGTCGCCGGCTGCGTGCGGTACATCTCGACAGCGATCTTGAAGTCGCTGGAGTCCGCGAGCCGCTCGCCGGAGAAATAGGGCACCGCAATGGCGATGATGAATGGCATCACGATCGATATGACGCCGGTGATGATCGCGGGCATGAAGACGGCCGGATTGCCGCGCAGGTCCGCGAGCTCCTTGCCGAGCAGCGCCACGATGCGCTTCACGGCGCCTCCTTTCCGAGAAGGCGCAGATAGACATCCTCGAGCGGCGCCTCTTCGGGAATCACCGACACGACATCGGCGCCGGCCGTCACCAGCGTGCGCACCACGTTCGGCGCGGCGCTCTCGACATCGTCGACCGCCACCGACAACGTCCGGCCGTTCGCGCGCACGTCTTTCATCGCCGGCTTGAGCGCGTCGGCAAAGCGCGCGGCCTCGCCTTGCAACGTGATCAGCAGCCTCGACCCGAACAGACGCGCGCGCAGCGCCGCCGGCGTATCGAGCGCGACGAGACGCGCACGGAGGACGGCGACGCGGTCGGCCACACGCTGCACTTCATCGAGGTTGTGCGTCGAGATGAGCACGGCGCGCCGCTCGTGCCGCAGCCGCAGAATCAGCTCGCGCACGTCACGCGCGCTTTCGGGATCGAGTCCCGACGTCGGCTCGTCCAGCAGGACGATGTCCGGCCGGTGCAGCAGCGTCCGCGCGAGCGCGACGCGCTGCTTCAATCCTTTCGACAGCTGCGCCGCTCGATCGTTCTTCCGGTTGCCGATGTCGAACAGCTCCAGCGCTTCATCGACCGCGCGAGCCGGATCGCCAAGACCATGCAGGCGCGCGTAGACGAGGAGATTGCGTTCGACCGTCAGTCGATCCCACAAGCCGGGCGCTTCCGTGAGAAACCCGATGCGCCCGTCGACACGAACACTGCCCGACGAGGGCGTGATCAGGCCCGCGAGCATGCGCAGCGTCGTCGTCTTCCCCGCGCCGTTCGGTCCCAGCAGCGCGAAGATCTCGCCGGCCGCCAGCTCGAACGACACGTCGTCCACGGCAACGCGTGCATCGAACCGGCGCGTGAGGTGTGACGCGACCAGTGCCGCCACGTGTCGCTAGCTGACCCGTCGAGGGTCGTAGTCGTAGCAGCCCGGCGTGACGAGGATGTGACCGGCGCGCGTGAAGAAGAGGCTGGTCGGAGTGAGGACGCCGGTCGCGCTGAACTGGACGGTGCGCGCTTTGTCGCCTTCCTTGTCGTACACGTAGGTGAACGGGACGATGAACGAGATCCAGAGCTGGCCCTGCGCATCGACCGCCGCGGTGCGGACGATCGGCTGCACGAACGGCACCTCGCGATCCTCCAGGCGCCGCGTTGGCCACACCGTCGGCTGCGACGCGACGAGATCGTCTATCTCGCGTCCTTCGACGTGGCGCTCGAACAGCAGCGTGCCGTTCGCGTCGTACTTCCGGAACGTCGGTGTGCCGGTGAGAAAGACGTAATAGAAGCCGCCGGTCGGATCGACGAGCGGCAGGCCGGCATTGAAGGCCAGGTTCAGGTCGCGCTCCTGCTCATGTCCCGTTTCGCGGAGCCGTCCGATCGTGCGCTGTGGAATGCCGCCGACGGAGTACTCGGTGATCAGCGATCCGCGCTCCGGTTCGCTGATGAAAATCGATTCGCCGTTGAACTGCAGTGACGAGATGCCGGTGACGGCGTAGTTGCCGACAATCACCTGCGGCATCGATCGCCCGGCGAGGAAGAAGCCGCCCCTGCGCAGCGCGCCCGGCCCGAAGATCTGCAGCCGCTCCTGGCCGCGCGGGACGTCCGCGACGACAAACGAACCCTCGGCGGTCGTGTCGAACCCGCCCGGCTGAATGATCCGTCCTTCCTCCTGACCGACCGACACCACCTTCCGTGCCGTCGTCTGCTCGGGATCGATCATGTAGATGGCGTGGCCGCGGCGATCGAAGACGAAGTAGTAGCCGTTGGCGACCTGCTGGAAGGCGACCGGCTCTTCGAACAGCCCCGTGAGATGCGGAGGAAGCGCGCCGACGGGGCGCAGGACATCAACACGAACCGCAGCCCGCGGGTGCGCGATGAGGAGAAGGAGGCAACAGGCGGCGAGCTTAGTACGCGGCAACAGTTCGAATGGCTCTCAACACATCCGCCGATCCCGGAAGGATCGCTTCCTCCAGCACCGGCGCGTAGGCGACGGGGCAATCGAGCGCCGCGACGCGCGTGACGGGCGCGTCGAGCTCGTCGAACAGTTCCTGCCCGATGCGCGAGGCGATGTGGCCGCCGAAGCCGGCGGTCATCTGATCCTCGTGCGCGACGATCACGCGATTGGTCTTCTTCGTGTAGGCGGCAATCGTCTCCCAGTCGAGCGGCACGATGCTCCGCAGGTCGACGATGGCGACGCTGATGTTGTCGTGCTCGGCCTGCTGCGCGGCGACGATCGACCGCTGCACGAGCGCGCCCCACGTGAAGATCACGACGTCGGTGCCCTCGCGCACGACCGCTGCCTTGCCGAACGGGATCATGAAGTCCGGCCCCTGATACGCCGCCTTGTTGTACGTCTGGCGGTACAGGTGCTTGTGCTCGAGGAACATCACCGGGTCGTCGCACCGAATCGCGGTGCGAAGCAGACCCGCCGCGTCGCGCGCGTTGGACGGGAGCACGATGCGGATGCCCGGGCAGTGCGCGAAGATCGCCACGCCCGACTGGCTGTGATACGGCGCGCCGCCGCGCAGGTAGCCGCCGATCGGCACGCGCACGACCATCGGACAGCTCCAGTGGTTGTCCGATCGATAGCGCATCATCGCCATCTCGTCGCGGATCTGCATGTAGCCCGGCCAGATGTAATCGAAGAACTGAATCTCGACGACCGGCTTGATGCCGCGCAGCGCCATGCCGACGGCGCGCCCGATGATGTTCGCCTCGGCGAGCGGCGAGTTGAAGACGCGGTCCGAGCCGTACAGCTTCTGCAGGCCGTGCGTCACCTTGAAGACGCCGCCCTTGCCCGGGACGTCCGCCAGCGCGCTCTCGCGCGAGGCATCCGCCACGTCCTGGCCGAAGACGACGATGCGCGGGTTGCGCGCCATCTCGTCGCGCAGCGTCGCGTTGATCGCGGCGACCATCGTGTCCGGCGCGCCGCTTGGCGCGGGAGCGGTCGCGAATTCGGATGATGTGGGATCGACGGCAGGAGAGAACACGTAGCGGGTGGCGGTGTCGGCTTCCGGCTTCGGAGCGGCGAGCGCCTCCTGCGCGGCCGCGTTGACCTCGCGCTCGACATCGCTCTGCAGCTGCGCCAGCTCCTCGGCGGATGCGAGCTCCTCCGCTAGAATCAGGTCGCGCAACCTCACAATCGGATCGCGACGCGCTTCGCCCTCGCGCTCCTCTTTCGTCTTGTACAGCTTCTCGTCGTCCGACAACGAGTGCGAGTACGGACGAATCACTTTCGCGTGCACCAGCGCCGGGCCCTTGCGCGCGCGCACGTGCGCCACGGCGTCGCGCATCGTGTCGTCGCTGGCGAGGTAGTCGGTGCCGTCAACCCTGTAGATCTGCAACCCCGGGAAGCTCGCCACCACGCGCGACAGGTCGCCGCCTGGCGTCTGCACTTCGACCGGCGTCGAGATCGCGTAGCCGTTGTCTTCGACGAGATAGAGCACGGGCAGATTGCGCGTGCACGCGGTGTTGATCGATTCCCAGAACTCGCCCTCGCTCGTCGAGCCTTCGCCGATGGTGATGAGCGTGACCTCGTCGCGCTCGAACTTCGCGTCGCGATCCGGAATGTCGGCGAGGCGCTCGTAGAGACGGCCCGCTTCGGCGACGCCGATGCCATGCAGGCACTGCGTGGCGACGGCGCTGCTGGCGGACGGAATGTTCAGGCGCGGGTTCGACCAGTGCGACGGCATCTGCCGTCCGCCGGACGCGGGATCGCCGGCGGCGCCGACCGAGCCGAGCAGCATGTCGAGCGGCGTGACGCCGAGCGTCAGCGCGAGCGCGCGATCCCGGTAGTAGGTGAGAAACCAGTCGTACCCCGCACGAAGGTGTTGTCCGGCCGCCACGAGCACGGCCTCGTGTCCCGCGCCGCTGATCTGGAAGAATGCCTGGCTCTGATTCTTGAGCTGAATCTCCTTGTCGTCGACCTTCCGCGACAGGAGCATGAGGCGATAGGCGGACAGAAGATCGTGCGCCGCCCCCGTCGAGCGCCTTTCCGCCTCTCCTCTCGAGCGCGGTTCCGCGCCACTGGTGAGGGTCGACCCCTTCATGGCTGAAAAAATTATGTCACACTCGTGGGGCCCTCGCATGGCGCCAACCGTCACGCTGCACCGGTGGGATGAGATCGCGCTCGAAAAGGTCACCGAGATGATTTCGCGGAAGATCGTGTCGGGC
>QHWQ01000343.1:0-8233 GCA_003222635.1 Acidobacteriota bacterium
CCGGCCGGCCGGAACCGGGAAGTAACTGATCGTCGCGGGAGCGGGGAGTTACATGGGGTCACGCCGCGGTTGTCACAATTCCCGCGATCCGTCGCTGCATCGTCACCGAATTCTGATCCGGACGCCCACGCCGTCGGCAAGAAGTCGGCACGCGCCTTCAGGTCTGAGGTCGTGCCAGCGGAGATCGATCCGCCGCAGCGGCTCGCGGTTCCACTCGTCGCCTGGCCTGCCGCTCCTCGGCTCGAGGCCGTTCGCCAGCAGGCGAAGCTCGGATACCGCGCCACTCTTGCGCGCGATCTCGCGATCGCGATTGAGGATGACTTCGGCTGGTAAAGGGAACGCGTCGCGCCGCCGGATCCCCTGTGAACCGATTGAACGCGCACTCGTGAGGATCGCAGTCACGGACCGCGCCGACGGACGGCGCCAGTTCGGCCGCGTCCGCTTCCGCGTTAACTGATACAGGGAGCCGTCCTGCCCAACCAAATCGTGATCGCTGACGGAATCATGACGGCGGTGGCGATCGCGAATGCCGAATCATCGCCGCTTCCACACGCTGGCGGACGGAACCCTGCTTGCACCGATAGATGACTCCGACTCCACAACCCAATCGGGATATGCGAATACCGCGTCCGCTCGTCTACGGTCTCCTTCTCTGTGGTCTGTTCGTCATACCATCGCCGGTTGACGCCCAGGTCACGGTCTTTGTCACGCCGAAGAGCCCCGTCGTCCGTGCCGGCGCTACCCAGCAGTTCACGCCTTACGTCTACCTGACGCCGAACAAGGCCGTCATATGGACGGTGAACGGTGTCCCGGGCGGCAACGCCACGATCGGGACGATCGGTGCGGACGGTCTCTATTCCGCGCCCTCGATGCCTGCACCCGTACCCATTGTCGTGTCGGCCATCAGCCTGGCTGCGCCGGCGGTCGGCGCGTATGCGACGGTCACGCTGCTCAATCCCCAGCCCACGATCACCAGCGTTGCACCACCGATCGTTGCGCCGGGGCCATTTTCCTTGATCGTTGATGGAGCCGGCTTCGCACCGGGCGCCGTTGTCCGTTTCGGTTCGACGACACTCTCCACCGCGCGCGTCTCCGATACACGACTGATCGCTTCGGGAACTATCGCTCCCGTGGTGGGGAGACTGATGGCCGTCTCGGTCTCCAATCCGGATCCCGGGGCGAGCGTGTCCGGGCTCGCGGCTGTCGCCGTCGGCCCGACCGCGCCGAAGGTGAGTGCGCTCGCCGCTGCGCGCTTCCTCGAACAGGTGTCGTGGGGGGCGGACCCGGCGAGCATCGCGCGCGTCCAGGAGCTCGGGTTCAGCGCCTATCTCGACGAGCAGTTCGCAGAGGCGCCGTCGACATATCCGGAGTACCCGAGCACGTCCACAATGCTGCTGCCCGTGCAGCAGCGGTTCGTCGTCAACGCCCTGACCGGACCCGACCAGCTGCGGCAGCGCATCGCGTTCGCTCTCGGCCAGATCTTCGTCGTGTCCGGCTACAAGCTGTTCACGCCGCAGATGTACGTGCCGTGGCTGCGGCTGTTGAGCGACCATGCGTTCGGCACCTACGGCGACCTGCTGACGGAGGTGACGCTGAGCCCGTCGATGGGCCGCTTCCTCGATATGGTCGACAACGAAAAGGACAACGCGTTCCTGAAGTCGGCGGCGAATGAAAATTACGCGCGCGAAATCCTGCAGCTCTTCACGATCGGGACCGAACGGCTGAATCTGGATGGGACGGTGCAGGTTGGATCGGACGGCCAGCCGTTGCCGACCTACGACCAGGCCGTCGTCGCTGCGCTGGCGCGGGCGTTCACCGGATGGACGTTCCCGACCAGTCCCGGCGCCACGCCGTCGAAGCACAATCCGCCCTACTACGCCGGTCGCATGGAGCCGCGGCCGGTTTCACACGACACATACGAGAAGGTGATCCTCGACGGCGACGTACTCCCGGCCGGACAGACCCCGGAGCAGGATCTCGGGGATGCGCTAGGGAGGATCGAGCAGCACCCGAACGTCGGACCGTTCTTCGCGCGCCGCATGATTCAGCACCTGGTGACGAGCAATCCGAGCCCGGACTACGTGGCGCGCGTGGCGGCTGTGTTCAACAACAACGGCGCGGGCGTGCGCGGCGACCTCCGGGCCGTCATCAAGGCGATCGTGCTCGATCCGGAAGCACGCCTCGGCGACAGCGGATACGTCGGTCCGGCTGATGGCCATCTGCGTGAGCCTGTGCTCTTCACGATGGCGCTGCTCAGGGCGCTGCGTGCGACGTCAGGCCCGACATCATTGCTCGCGAGCATCATCTCGCCGGCCGGCCAGTCTCTGTTCTATCCGCCGAGCGTCTTCAACTACTTCTCACCGGAGAATCAGCTGGCGGACTACGGGCTGATAGCCCCTGAGTTCCAGATTTTTACGCCGTCGACCGCCGTGTACCGCGCCAACATCGCGTTCTACGCGACGTTCGCCGCTCAGACGGCGGGCCTGACGATGGATCTATCAACACTCGACCCGTTGGCGGCCGACCCGCCGCTGCTGGTCGAAGCCGTCAACCAGGCGCTGCTCTATGGGCGCATGCCGCCGGAGATGCGGCGAACTATCGAGGCGGCGGTCGGCGCCGTGACGATGCTGTCGTTGTGTACGCGTGTGTAGATGGTATTGTTTTTCGTGGTTTTTTTTTTTTATTATCAGGTGTAGCAGTGATTTCACGATGTAGGTTCGTTGGTCTCAACATCCATTCAATAACCGCTCGCCAACAACATGATCGTGCCGCTCGGACCCGGAACGTACGACGCGTACGCGGCCGCGCGCGGCGTGTTGGCCGTACCATCCGACTCGCTGCTGCCGGTGAGCACAACCGCAGGCCAGATGTATGGGCTGCACCCGAGCCTCGCCAGTCTGCTGCCGCTGTTCCAGCAGCGGCGCATGGCTGTCGCCGCGAACGTCGGCATGCTCGTGCAGCCGATGTCGAAGGCAAGCTACGCGCCGAACGCGGAACAGCTCCCGCGCAATCTGTTCTCGCACATGGATCAGGCGCTCGCGTGGCAATCGGCCGTCGCGCGTGGGAACATCCGCACCGGCTGGGGCGGCAGGATCGTCGATCAGGTCCCGACCACCAGCTCCGGCTTTCCCACCGCTGTGTCCGTGGCTGGCAATGCACTCTTTGCGACCGGGGCCACGAGCGAGCCCGCCACCATCATTCCCGGCCTGTCCTCCGATCTCGCCGGCGTCGATACGAGCGCCGGAGCAACCGCGAGAGTGAGCGCGTTCGAGCAGCTGCTGGATCTGCCGGGCGGCACAGTGCTGATTCAGGCGGCATCCGCCACGACCAGAGAAGGACTGGAGCATGCGCGCCTGCTCACGTCGGTGCTGGCAGGACGCGCGCCGTTGACGACCACGTTCCCGTCGACCGACCTCGGCGTGCAGCTGCAGGAGGTCGCCAAGGTCATTCAGGTCCGTCAGCAGCTCGGCGCGTCGCGACAGATCTTCTTCTGCTCGATCGGCGGGTTCGACACGCACGTGGCGCAGACCGTCCTGCAGGAGCCGCTGCTGTTGCAGCTCGCCGACGCGCTCGCCGCGTTCTACCGTGCAACGATGGAGCTCGGCGTCGATTCGCAGGTCACTACGTTCACGGCGTCGGAGTTCGGGCGCACGTTGCAGCCGACGTTTGGCGCCGGCACCGATCACGCGTGGGGCAGCCACCACTTCGTGATCGGCGGCGCCGTACGCGGCGGCGACATCTACGGACAGTTCCCGACCGTGGCCCTCGGTGGACCGGACGATATCAGCGGCCGCGGCGTGTGGCTGCCGACCTCGTCTCTCGATCAGTACGGTGCGACGTTGGCGTCATGGTTCGGCGTCCCACCGGTCGCGCTGCCAATCGTCTTCCCGAACCTGTCGAACTTCGGCATGACGTCGATGGGCTTCATGGCGGTGTGACGCGCGCGAGAATTCGTCGTCGCGAAGCCGATTCGTCATCTCACCGATAACTGATTCAGCTGCTGGGCAAGGCGGGCGGCTCCTTGCCAGGCGAGAGAGTGAGATTCCCACTCACGCCGGCGTTGAGAACTGAAACCGGCCCTATCCTGGGCACGTCGACTCACACCTTCGCCTCGATGGCCTTCGGGACGGACGACGGGTTGGCGAATCGGATCTTCGACGCCACGACCGTGTCCCCTGTCACGTATCCGGTCTTGGTCAGCGTCACCTCGCAGACCGGTGGCAGGCTCCTCAGCGGGACCTGAGGACCGACGGCAATGCCGGAAGGCGAGTCCCCGACGGCGATTCCGGTGACGATGGTGTCAGTGGCAGTTTCGATGACGTCAACGCGTCAGGAGCTGCGCGTCACATACACGCGTGTCCCGTCAGGATGGATGGCGACTCCGCGACCCGCCCCGGGCACTCTGGCGCGCACGGCCATGGTGGCGGCGTCGATGACGGTCAGCTCGCTGTCGCCGATCACGTACACGAACGTCCCGTCCGGATGCAGCGCCATGTCCCGCGCGGATGATTGCGCACGCGGCCCAGGGTGGCCTCGGCGGCGAATACTTCGGGACGATGTTCCATGGGCGCGATGCGGTCGTCGAAACGCGGCTGCTGACGCTGGGGTACTGTGTGGTGGCGCTGATCCTCTCCGCCAGGATGGCGCAGCAGGCGGATGGCGCGCAGTCAGAACGGTTGTTCGAGCGACGCTGATTGCGGCGTGAAGAGCCTTGCGCCGTCGCTGGTGAGGTACATATCGTCTTCCAGCCGCACGCCGAACTCGCCGCGGATGTAGATCCCGGGCTCATCGCTGAACACCATTCCTGCCTGCGCGGTGAGCGCTGTCTTCCAACCGAACATGTTGTTCGTCACGAGGTACGGCCATTCATGCCCGTCCATCCCCAGCCCGTGGCCCACTCGATGCGTGAAATATGTGAAGCCCGGACCGTAACCGGCATCCACGATCACCTTCCGCGCCGCTGCGTCGATGGATTCGAGCGGGACGCCCGGCCTGGCCGCCGCCAGCGCCGCCGTCTGCGCCCGCTTGACGATGTCGAAGACCGAGTGCATCCTGGCGGTTGCTGTCCCGAGCACGAATGTGCGCGTAATGTCCGATTGATACCCCTCGACGACGCACCCGTCGTCGAGCATGATGATCGTGCCTTCGCGGATGATCTGTGGCGTGCTGGAGCCGTGCGGAAGCGCGGTGTATTCGCCGACCTGCACGCTCGCGCCGCCGGGAAAACCAACCTGACGGTAGCCGGCGTCGATCAGGTCCGACACCTGATTCTGCGTCATCCCAGGCTGCACCGCGCGATAGACCGCCTCGTACACCTTCAGCGTCGCGGCACACGCGAGGCGTATCAAGTCGAGCTCGTGATCGTCCTTGACCATCCGGCAGCCTGCCGTGATCGGCGTGCCGCTCGCCACGTGCAGCTGCGGCGCCGCCGATGCGATGCCATCGGTCCACGCGAACGGCATCGTCTCTTCGACGCCGACGATGCCCGTCGCCAGTCCCCGATCCCGCAGGCCTCGTGCGACCAGCACGTACGGACTTTCATCTTCATTCCAGACCCGGATGTCCGCGCGCTCTCCCGCCAGCGGACCACGCGTGAGTTGTTCGCGCGCGCGGTCCTCTTCAAACGCCGGGCAGACGATAAAGGGATTGCTCGTCGCGGGAATGACGCACGCGAACAGGCGCTCGCCGCCGCCCCATCGGATGTTGGTGAAATAGAGCAGGGATGTGCCGCCGGAGAGAATCAGCGCATCGATCTTCTCAACGGTCATCAATCGCCGTGCGTGGTCGATGCGCGCGCGGCGTTCGTCACTCGTGATCGGCCTCGCCTGACCGCGCATCGACGTGAGCGCCGCAATCGAGGCGGGGACCGGCGGCGACACCGGTGAAGAGGCCGAGCCTGCTCGCTGGGACGTGAGCGCCGGACGTCCGGCCAGCGCCGCGGCGGCTCATGTACGACCGCGAGGTCGACGTGCCGCGGCTGATGGGTCATTACCGGCTCGATCCGCCAACGGCGTCCGCGCCGGCGGCGATCCTCGCCGACAGCGTGGCGCCGCACAACGACCACTGGACGAGATCCGCAAAGGCTTTCCGATCGCGCTGCTCTCGCTCGGCGCGACGCGGCGAATGACCATTCGCGCCAAGGAGTACGCCACGCAGATCCACTACACGCACGGCATCCCGAAGACGGATGCGCGGGTCGGCGAACGCATCAGCCTCGCCTTTCGCGTCAAGCGCCGCGACACCGCCTATCGAGCGTGAGTGATACTGTGGTCGTCATGCCCGACGCGCGCTTCGCCGAACTCCTGAAGGCGGATCAGGAGCACCTGATCCATCCGTTACACCATCCCAGCGATCATGCCGATCCCTTCATCTGCACACGGGGACATGGCGTCACCGTTGAGGACATCAGCGGGCGCGAGTACATCGACGGGCTCTCCGGACTGTGGAACGTCAACGTCGGTCACGGCCGCACCGAACTGGCTGATGCTGCCGCAACGCAAATGAAGGAGCTGGCGTACTTCTCGTGCTACGTCGGCTCGTCGAATATTCCGGCCATCACGCTGGCGGATACGCTCGTCGAGATCACCGATAACGAGATGCAGGCGGTCTTCTTCACCGCAGGCGGCGCCGAATCGAACGAGTCGGCATTCAAGACCGCGCGCTTCTACTGGAAGGCGCGAGGCAAACCCGGCAAGGCGAAGATCATCGCGCGCGAGCAGGCGTACCACGGACTCACGCTCCAGACGATGAGCGCCACGGCGATGGGCGGCGTGTACTGGAAGATGTTCGAGCCGCGCGTTCCGGGTTTTGTTCATGTGCAGACGTGTTATTCGTACCGCTTCCAGGGGGCAAGGCCCGGGGAGACGGTCGGCCAGGCGGCCGCGCGAGAGCTGGAGGAGGCGATCCTTCGCGAGGGCCCCGACACGGTTGCGGCATTCATCGGCGAGCCTATTCACGGCGCCGGCGGCGTCTTCTACCCCACGGACGATTACTGGCCGCTCGTCCGCGAGGTGTGCACGCGGCACGACGTGCTGTTGATCGCCGACGAAATCATCACCGGCTTCGGCCGCACCGGCCGCTGGTTCGGGATGATGCACTGGCAGGTGAAGCCGGACATCCTCTCGTTTGCGAAGGGTGTTACCTCCGGCTACCTGCCGCTTGGCGGCATCATGGTCAGCAGGACGATCAAGGACACGATGGACTCGGTCGAACCCGGCGACCGATGGTGGCACGCCTTCACCTACTCGGGCCATCCGACCTGCTGCGCGGTCGCGCTGAAAAACATCGAGATCATGCGGCGCGAGCGCCTCTGCGAGAATGCCGCCCGGATGGGTGAACGGCTCCGCGGCGCGCTCGTCGACGCGTTCGACGGCCACGCGAATACGGGCGACATCCGCGCGGGGAAGGGACTGCTGGCGGCTGTGGAGTTCGTGGAGGACCGCGCGACGAAGAAAAACTTCGCCGCCGATCGGAAGGTCGCCCGCCGGCTCCAGGCCGAGATGATGAAGCGCGGCCTCATCACCCGGACGCGCCCCGCCGCCGGCGCTCATCCCGCGCCGGGAGACATGGTGTTCTTCGCGCCGCCGCTCGTCATCACCGCGCCGGAGATCGACCGGATGGTCGGCATCGCGCGCGAAGCGGTCGAAGCCGTGCTCGGCGCTTGAGAGCTTTCGCCGTTACGTCGCGCTCAGCCGCTGCTCCTTCTGCATGCACAGGTAGCGGAGCCAATTGCGGTACATGAATGCCGCTGCCGGACGCCACGTATCTCTCACCGTGGCCGCCAGATCCGCGGGGAAATCCGCGAGCCGCTCCTCGCATCGATCCGCGCGCGCTCGCTGCTCGATGACCGCCAGAGCGCCGGCCGTCTCCTCGTCGAAATAGCCGTGCGGCATCGGAGGATAGGTCTCCCGCTCCCGCAGGAGGAAGCGCTTGACGTCCCTGCGGTATTCGAGCAGCAGCGTGTCCGCTTCGTACTCCGGGTGGCCCTGGAAGAAGACGAAGAGGCTCTTTCGCCGCCTCGCGAATGCATCGACGCCTGCGGCCGACCGCAGCACCACGCGATAGCCGCTCGCGATCAGCGCATCTTCGGGCAGGTCGTTGCACCGGGAATGCGGCATGCAGATCCGTGATGGCGCCGCGGCCGTCAACGGGTGATTCGACGCGGCCGAACACTCGAAGACACCCGAACGCTTGCCATCGAGCGGCCGCCGTTCGATGCCGTCGAGGTGAAGAA